>JAOUFY010000095.1 GCA_029857955.1 Spirochaetia bacterium | reverse complement strand
CAAATCAGGCGTAACGTCAGTGATGATGGGGTTTACATCGCATCCAAGCGAAAATACAACGGTGTCGATTTCATCAGTAAAAAATTCGCCGGTTGCTATTGGTTTTCTACGTCCACTGGCATCTGGCTCTGACAAAACCATCTTTTCACATTTAATGGCTTTTACATAGCTGTTTTCATCTCCGATAAATTCTACCGGGTTTGAAAGCCATTTAAAATCTATAAATTCCTGCTCTGCGTGTTCAAGTTCTTCAGTACGCGCCGGCGCTTCTTCTCGTGATCTTCTGTAATAACAAATGGATTGAGCGCCAAGTCTTTTTGCAGTTCTTAAAACATCCATAGCAGTGTTACCAGCGCCAATGACAGCCACCCGCTTACCTTGATACAATGGTGTCGGGTAACTGGGAAACTTGTCAGCCTGCATTAAATAAATACGCGTCAGGTATTCATTGGCAGAATATATACCATTTAAGTTTTCACCTGTAATACCCAGCATTTTAGGAAGACCGGCGCCTGAAGCAATAAACACCGCACTAAAGCCTTCTTTACCCAGTAAATCATCCAAAGATAAAATTTTACCGATAATCATGTTATAAACAAATTTAACGCCCATCTCTTCAAGGAGTTTTAAATCTTCATCAATGATGTCCATAGGAAGACGAAAACGCGGAATTCCATAAACCATAACGCCGCCGCCGCGATGGAAGGCTTCAAAAACCGTAACGTCATGACCTTTAACTCGTAATTCATACGCTGCTGTTAAACCAGCCGGGCCAGCTCCAATAACAGCTATTTTTTTACCGGTTTCTGGATCAATCTTTGGCATTCTTGGCAATTTGTGTTCTCGCTCATAATCTGCAACAAACCTTTCCAGATTTCCAATCGCTACCGGTTCATTTTTATTACCTACAATGCAAACAGCTTCGCATTGTTTATCCTGCGGGCATACACGACCGCAAACTGCCGGTAAAAAGTTTGTTTCACGAATTTTAGTTGCTGCAGAAGCAATGTCGCCATCTTCTATAAATTTAATAAATGCTGGAATATCGATACCAACCGGGCAACCAGGTACACAATCAGGATCTTTACATTGTAAACATCGAATTGCTTCATCTCTAGCCTCGGCAAGAGTAAATCCAAATGGTACCTCATCAAAATTTTTAATTCGCTTTTCTGCGTCTTGAAGCGCCATGTGATTGCGCGGTTTTTTCATTCTGTCTTTTGCTTTAATTGTTTCAGCCATTGTATCCTCGTTATATTGCTGCAGCCTGTTGTTCCAGTTTCATAAACATTTTCTGTCGTTTTACAAGTTCTTCAAAATTTACTTTGTGACCGTCAAAATCAGGTCCATGAAAACAGGCAAATCGTGTTTTACCGTCAACAGTTACCCTGCATGCCCCGCACATTCCTGTTCCATCAACCATGATTGCATTTAATGAGACCCATGTCTCAATTTTATCAGCCTTCGTCATTTCAGATAATGCCTTCATCATGGGCACAGGTCCAACCGCTAGAACGTAACTGACTTTTTCACGAGACATTATCAACTTTAAGCCATCAGTTACCATACCCGAAGTTCCAAGAGAACCGTCATTGGTTGTCACTACGACTTCATCACAAACTGATTTTAATTCTTCTACCATGATTAAAAGTTCTTTGGAACGAGCGCCAACAACGCCAATTACACGATTACCCAGCGCTTTTAAATCGCGTGCAGTCGGTATTACAGCTCCTGTACCATACCCGCCGCCGATAACAACGCATGTTCCATCTTGTTTTTTTACATGCGATCTCTGTCCCAACGGCCCTACAACGTCGGTAAATGAATCGCCTTCTTTTTTTGAAACAGCTTCGCGTGATGTACGGCCTACAGCCGATATTATGATTTCAAGATATCCTGCCTCTCTATCCCAACCCGCAATGGAAATAGGAATTCTTTCACTTTTTTCATCAGGTCTTATAATTATAAACTGCCCTGCCTCGATTTTTTTAGCAATTAAAGGAGCATGTACGCGAAAATAAACCATACCCGACATCAATTCCTTTCGCATTACAATTTTATAATCCTGTTGATAAACGCTGCCTTTTGATTTCGTAAGGGTTTTACCCCCCTGACAGTAATGAAGCGCGGTTTCTGCCTCATGTCTTACAACGTAGGCATTGTCCCATTCAAAATTATCCATTCCTAAAATTGTACGGAAAATTTTATGTGCCTGATCAATCTGCTCATCATTTAAAATACTATAACGGACCATTTTTCCAATGGTTCGAACAGCCTGCATCCTAACTTTAACATTGGTATCCGAAATTGCCTTTTGGGCTGAGGTAAATATAATTTTGCGCTGATCAGATGTTAATTTATTTGTCAATCTTACAATGATTCTACCAAGAGCCTGTATCGCTGTAGCACGTGCAAAACCTTTCAATTGATTTACATTTTTTATAATTACATCAAGACCTTTAATTGCGTTTTCATCTTCACAGTAACCAAAACCTATAATTAAATTAGAATTTACAGATTCATCAATTTTATCGCTTGAAAGAATTTCAATAGCTTTGTTGATCGATTTGTTGCTTGACTGAGACAAAACTCTGGCATAGTTTTTTGCAGATTCCGGATCGCTTTCCATCAGCTGGTTAATTAACCAGTCGCTGATGTCTGTTCCAAAAGATGCAATTGTACTTTCAGCAAGACGTGCAATTTTTGCTGTATCTTCAATTTTTCCAAATTCTTGAAAAAACAAAGCAGATAAACCATCTGCAAGATGAATTTTTTCCTCAGCGCTAAAGTCTTTAATTTTTTTAACTTCATTAAGCGATGCTATCGAATGGTTTAAATCTCTAGATAAGCAGTTTTCTAAGTATTTTTTTACTCTTTCAGTCATATATCATCCTGATTTTAAATTTAAAGAATTTAAAATACGCATATTAATTTTTAAACAAATGACCAACCAAGAAATTTTATAAACTCAACGGTCAACTAATTATTACTTTGATTGTCGGAAACTTGTCATAGTATTTTCGTATAAAACAAAATAATTACTTTACACTTTTTAATTACAAATTGAAAGGTCAATAGATATTCCAATTTTATTTTTACATGACCGAGGTCAGATAGAGCCTGTGCGCCAACCGCCTTTGACTTCGGGAAAACATTGAAATATCCTGTTTTAACGAGGGATTATTAAATGGAATCGGACTACGCGATGCCCTCGCGAACCATTTTCGCGAAATTGAAGCCTATCGCGGCAATTTTAACCTGCGTTCTTACCTTATTTTGTCCACGCAGCAGAAATTCCCGAAATTTTCGGGACTGTTTAATGATGCCAAACATAGACTCAATTTGGGAACCGCGTTTCTTGTAAAATTGTTTAGCGGCCTCTGTCTGCATCTTGTGAATCATAGCATGCTTTAAATCGGCCGCCTCGTCAACCTCAAGACGCCTGAAACCTTTGCGCATATCGTCCTTATTGCTACAGCATATTTCGCGAACCCGACACTGTACGCAATGAATCGGTTTGCAATGATACACAGAAGTTTTTTTATCATCCCGTATGGCTTCACGTTGAAACGTCAGTCGATTATTTTCCGGGCAAATCCATTCATCTTCATTTTCGTCAAACTTAAAGTAGTGCGCTTCGTAGCCTGAATCTTTTTCATCCTTTCGTTCTTTTGAAACCTGATCGGGAGATGGAATAAATCCCTCTATTTTTTCATTGTAAAGATACGTCAGGGCGGTGGCGTGAAAGTAACCCGCGTCAGCCGAAACCTGTTCTGGTTTTACCTTCGTGTTTAAATTAGCCTGGTCAATCATGGTCGGAATTTGTTCCAAATCGTTTTCAGAATTATCCTTTGCGATATCGGCGGCGATGATGTAACCTTCGGATGAAACGATCTGGGCATTATAACTCTGCGAAATTTTTCCGTTTCTTTTCATGAATCGGGAATCGGGGTCGGTAATGTTTATTTTGGCAGTTTCTGGCAAATCGGAATTTTTCTCCAGCGCCGTCTTTATTTTCTCGTACTTCAGGGCTTTAGAAAACATGGTTTGTTGATCAGGATCCACGGGTTTGGGTTCTTTTTTCGGCTCCAACTCCCTGGGCAAAACTGGAGCTTTTTTTCTTTCTTCTTTTTGTCTGGCTTTTTGTGCGGCTACGAAGTCTGAAATGATGCGGTCGGCTTCTTCTGGTTCAATTTCATAACCCGAATTATCATCTCCATAAAGAGCATCTTCTTCCTTATCAAGCTCAATTCCGCGGCGCAAGTATTCGCTGATTTCTTTTTCCAAATCTCTCTTTCTTGCCTGCAAGTCAGATTTTAAATAGGTCTGGTCATCGGCGGCGCTGGATTTAATTTTTGTGCCGTCAATTTTTACATCAATTCCAACCGTTTTTTTTCTGGATTTCAAAAGAGAAACCGACTGCGAAAAGGCGCCATCAATTTCATTGTGAAATTTAACACGAAATTCGGCGATGGCGCGAAACTTGACTTGGTGGGCGCCAACAAGGTATCTCATAGCGGCGTTCTCTTCGCAGGCCTTTTGAAGGTCACGGCTTGAATGCCACCCTCGATGAAATCCGTAGATCAAGATTGATAAAATAATTCGCGGATTGTAGGCCTTGCCGCCTTCAGAGGAATATCTTTCAAGAAACGCTCTTATGCTAAGCTCGTCGATTAAACGTATAAAGGAATGGATTTCATGTTTTTCACCAAGATGGTCAGCCAAAGATTTAGAAAATAAAATAGTTTGTTCGCGGTCACAGCCTTTCAGTCGATTCATGAGATATATTGAAAAATAGATTCATTTTAGCTATATAATTTTTGAATTCCCCCGAAGTCAAAGGCGGTTGGCGCACAGGCTCTTGATTAGTCAATGTTATAAGAAGGAATCATAAGTTAATTCTTGACATCTGAATAAATTTAATTATTTGGTAGAAAGTTAAAAGGAATTATTAATTTACAGGGAATATTTGTTTCACAATATTAGGAGTCAAAATATCATGTTAGGTCTCTATTTATCCATTGTGGACTTATTAAGTGCACTAATTTTTATAATTGTGCCGCCAACAGCTATTAAACCAACAAACATTGTTGGGGTAACTTTTTTAGTTTATTTATGTCTTATTTTTTTCAAAGTTCTCCTTGATGATGCTGCACATTTTGCAGACAAGAAAAAACATGGTCAAAACTGGCAACATGGAATTGGATTTACAATACTTTGGAATCTATTAATATTGGAAGCTATTCGAATTTCAGTCATGGATTTTCGTAGAGCAATAATGTACACAGCTTTTGCACAATTAATCGGCTTAATTTGGATTGTTCAAAATTATCTTCATAAATCTACAGAAGATAAAAATAAAGATAGAGATCGACATTTAGGTTGGGCTTACATAAATAGCTTTAATATCTTTTCATTACTAATAATCAATACCTATAATGAATCTTCTCCCAAAATATTTGTTGCCTCTGCATTTATTTTTTTATCTATGATTACGTTTTTCGATTTCTTCTGGTTCGGTACTTTACGACGAGTTAGTGAGACACTCGAATGATTATCTGAATATTTTACTTGAATGCATTTTTTTTATTCAGATTAAATGTCTTAAAACGCTTCTTGGCGTACCTTGCCTCACCGTTGTCTGATTTAATAAACACTTTCATCGGCTAACAGAGGTCAAAAGCTCGCCGCCATTCGGCGGCTCGGGTTTCGCAATTCGATAATAAAGTTTAGAAGATTTTCAGAAAAGACATTTTATCTTCAATTGTATTTTTCGTGATTGCTCAACCAAATTTTTAGAGGCTCTTCGTTTAACCGCAAGGTCTCGCACCAAACTTGAGGTTAGTTTGTGCTCGCCTTGCTCACTCAGAGCCTCTAAAAACTTCATTTGACCTCAAACGTTATCTGAAATTGGCCCAAAATTTTTTTGGGGGGGGTGTTCTCGGGTTTCTATTGTATTCATATTATAGTTGATAAGCTAACTACCAGAGTCCAGAGTTGATTTTCCTGGTTCTCATATTTATTTAATGAATATTGGATTATTATTATGAAATTATGTTTTTTACATATTTGTAAATATCTTAAAGAATTCTGGGATAAATAATTTTTTTCCTGCCTTATATTTTGAAATGAAAATTTCAACAGAATACTAAAAAATTATTGACATTGCACGAAATTCGTGCATATTGTATTTATATGAGAAATATTACTTTTAAAGCGGATGAGCAACTGCTTGAAAAAGCACGTTTAAAGGCCAAGATGGAAAAAAGGTCATTAAATGATGTCTTTAATGATTGGCTAAAGGTCTATATTTACCCCTTTAATCACCATCGAAATTATACAAAAATTATGAAAGACTTTTCTTATGTTGATTCTGGGAGAAAATTTACTCGGGATGAAATGAATGAAAGATAAGTTTTTTATAGATACAAATATCTTTATTTATTCATTCGATAAAACTAGTCCAGTTAAAATGTTAAAAGCCCAATCAATAATAAGTCAAGCACTTGAAAAAAATAATGGTTTTATCAGCACTCAAGTTATTCAAGAATTTGCAAATGTTGCTACAAGAAAATTCATTAATCCGATGAAGCCAAAGGACTTAAGAATATATATGGATGAAGTTTTATTTCCACTATACTCAGTATTTCCAAGTTTCGAATTACTAGGAAAATCATTAGAAATTCATGAACGATATAAGTATTCATTTTACGATAGTATGATTGTGGCTGCTGCAATAATATCTGGATCCAATATCTTATTATCAGAAGATTTAAAAGACAAACAAAAGATAGAGGGAATTACTATTCTCAACCCGTTTCTAAGTTAAAGGGCCAACATCAGATAACGAGGGTGTAGAAAAACCCACTTTGGACATCATCAATTTCATCTATTTCACTGGCAATCGTGTATGTATTTTGCTTTCGATACTTCGTTACCTGATACCATTGCGCATTAAAGCTAACTTTGCAT
>JAOUFY010000033.1 GCA_029857955.1 Spirochaetia bacterium | reverse complement strand
GGCCGGCTGAATCATTGAAATAGAACTTGTTATGGCAGCTAAAAATAAAAGAAAAAACCATATGAACCCCATTATGTTACCAAGCGGCATGTACTCAAAAACAACAGGGAGGGTTACAAAACCAAGTTTAAAAGTACCTCCGCCAATTCCGGCGATGCCTAAAAAAATAAAAGCTGCAGGTATAGTGATCATCCCTCCGAGAGCAACCTCTGCAAATTCGTTTCCTGATGCTGAAGTTACGGCAGATAATACCAGATCATCCTTTTTTTTCAAGTAACTTGCATAATTGATAATCACTCCAAAACCAACGGAAAGCGAAAAAAATATCTGACCTGCTGCAGCAAGCCACATGTCTGCGTTTAATAGATGTTTCCAAAAAGTTCCGTCTTCTATGTGTAAATTCCACATAAACCCCAGGCCGTTGATCACATTTTGTTCAGGAATATCAGGATTGGGCGTTCCAAGTGTTAATACACGTATCAATACAATGATCGCACAAATAAAAAGCGCCGGAATAGCAATCTTACACACAAGCTCTATTCCACTGGCAAGTCCCCTATAAATAATTGCAAAATTGATGAGCCCGCAAAAAATTAAAAAGTATATTAAACTGTTTCCCGACGAAAAAGTATCTCCATTATTATTCATTCCTACCAGGTGATTAAAAGAAATGGAATAAACTTGCGCGTCTTTTATGCCAAGAGGAAAAACACCGCTTAAATAAAGCCATGCATAATAAAGACACCAGGATTCAATCAGTATATAGTACATATAAATACCGACAGGAACAATCAGTCCAACTACACCAATATATGGAGAAAGCTTGTTTTTCCACAGCGAACGAAAAATACCCGGCGCTGAATTGTAACCAAGATTTCCGCCTGCACGACCAATACCCCACTCTGCCCATGCAATAGGGAGACCCAGTAAAAGAAGAGCAATGAAATAAGGTATCATAAAGACACCTCCTTCATACTGAGCCGCTAATCCAGGAAATCTTAAAAAATTACCCAGCCCTATCGCGCTGCCCATCACTGCAAAAATAATACCGATCTGCGATTTCCATTGCTTCATAAGTTAAAAGTAAAAAATAAAACCCCCTTTGTGCGTCAACAGAATAATTTTTAAAAATTTTAAAAGAAATCGGGGTGATTATATTTTGGTAAAGTGTAAACGCCCCAATACATGAATCAAAATTCAGTAAAATAGTCTAAAGCTTTCGACAGGCAAGAACGGTTATATCATCGTTTTGAACTTTTTGATAAGAAGCGACATCTTTCATGATATTTTCAATAATGTTCTTTATGGGTTCCCTGGCATTTTTTTCAAATACCTTTACCAACCGTTCTAAACCATACATCTCATTTTGATCATTTTCGGCTTCCGTTAATCCATCGGTGTATAAAAGAAGAACATCGCCGGGTAACATTTCAACTTTTTCATCATGCAGATAATTTCTTAAGTCATCAGTAATTCCAATCCATGTTCCCTTACTGGGTACTGTCTCAACTAGATTTTTTACAGCTCGAAAAATAATAATATCCTGATGTTTTCCGGAATGTATAAAGTGATTATTTTCAAGTTTAAGAACAGTTAAAGTTACATATCGACTTACGTCTAACCTGCGAATATTTTCTTTAATTACATAGTTTACATTTTCCAGTATTTTCGAAGGCATAAGATCTCTTCTTTGATTGATTAGACTGTAAATACAGGTATGCGTCATCATCATGATTAAACCGGACTCTACGCCATGTCCTGAGACATCGCCGATCGCCATCCAGGTCTCGCCGTGGGACGTTTCAATAATATCATAGTAGTCGCCACCGACCTCATCTGCTGGCAGCATCGTGGCATATGCTTCGTAATTTTTTAATCGAATCTGCTCGGGTAAAAGAGCGGTTTGAATTCTTTTGGCAATTTCCATTTCTCCCCAAAGGGCATCTCTTGCATCTTTTAATTCAGCACGAAGTTCAAATTCTTTTTTAATTAAATTATGCCGCAGGTAGTTGATACTCACTGCAATGATTACAGTTGAGATCATAAAAAATAAATTACTGATTAAAATCTGGATATTGTATTCCATTCCATAAAAATAATTCATAATCAAGTACATTCCTGTGGTGATCATTCCGTTTATGGCAGAGTGAACGGGTTTCCAGGGAATTAAAAGATTTACGGCAATGATAACAAGATTAAGACCCTGGTAATAACTTGCGTTAAAACCGCCAAGGTCAACGGTCATTTGAACGATCGTTAAACTTGTAAGGGCTGAAGCAAAATAAACATGGACAAATGAATATTTACCGGGTTTTGAAAGCCGGATGATAAAATACTGCACCAGTAAAATTGTACTATAGATAAACCGATACGTCCAGAAACGGGTTACAAGTTCCGTCGGCATAATAAAATAATCCAATATACCAAATAATGGAACAAGGGTTATTCCAATGATTGTTAAAGTTTTTAACCACTGGTGAATAAGACCGTTTAAAAATGTTTTGAAATCCTTAGTTTTAAAAACTGATTCTTCTTGAGTATCGACCATTCGAGATTCGCTTTAAGTTACGATTAATTTCTTTATTTTGACGTCAATGCTTTATTATTAACAACGACACCTTTCTACCTGGAAGTTGCCGCTTACCTATTATAATAATTTTATATTTATCAACACGAAATAAAATACTTGCAATATAATCATTTAAGTGGTTTTTCAATGATCAAAAACATCTGACAATGAGAATCCTCAAATACAATTTCTTTTTTACACGGATTTAAATTTCCAGTAATTTGCATAAACTCTTCTTCTGAACGATAATAAAGAACCCAGTCGCCCCAGTAATCCATGTACGTCTTGGTTGGATTTGCTTCGTGATAATTACCTATGACCATTCGACCGCCAGGCAGTAATAATGAATAAAGTTTTTCAATGACCGACTGAGCAACACGAGCGGAAAGATAATCAAAAAGCCCCATAGAATAAATAAAGTGAAATTGCCCCCACTTAAGGTTTAAATCACGAATTCTAAGCATGGTACGAACAGATTCATTTAAAAAGTTGTAATCTACTTTTGTAGCAAATCTGTTTTCAATTCTTCTAATACAATTTGCTGCTTCTCCCAGAGCTTCATTATCTTGATCTAAAAGCGTAACCGTATTCTCATGACTGAAATCCGGAGTAATGATGATATTTTCAAGCTCACGGGCTGGTCCAGAGGCCACAGAAAGAATCTTGAATTTTTCCTGTAAATATGGGAACTGATCACGAGATTGTTTTATAAATTCGGGAATCATGGTTTTTCGATTTCTTACCGCCTGTGCAGATTTTGTTTCTATGGGGTGCTTGTGCATTAGCTTTTCAAAAATAGTCTCGCCCTCATATAAATCCCTATAGATCATGGACATCATTTCTGAATCGCCGGGGTATCCTCTCGGCTTTAGATTAGTTCTCGTCAAAAATCTGGATTCTTTTATAAAATCCCATACCTGTCGCCGAAAAAAGTAAGCATGATTTTCCTGTTCTTCTCTTGTAAAATGTAATGTTTCTTTTTTTAAGTCTTCCAGTCTCTTGTCAAAAAAAGTAAAAAATTTTCGCCCTTCTGTTTCAAGAATAGTCTTTTGTGCCATCTTGTAAATTTCGGGAGGCTCTTGATGATAAATTAAATCGAGTTCTTCAAAAAATTTTTTATAAACTCGCAGATCATATGTCAAGTCTGAGGTGTATTTTCGAAATGATTCGTTGATCTTATTTTTTTGAGCCATCATAAGCGGCAGATTTTGAAAATAAACAGCAAGATTTGACATTTTCTTAAAAGTAAAAATATTATAAAAATCGTATACATCTGAAGTAAATATCAAACGGCCTATAAAATTAGGCGCTGATTTTTCGTGCACGAAAATACATTTTCCAAGCTGTATCTGATCTCCGTCAAAAGTTAAAACCATCCTGTCAAATTCAGCGCTGTCTTTAAACCAGGTACTCTTGGAGAAATTTATTAATAAAGAGTTTTTTGAACCGTATGACGCTGTGAGAGGATATTCATTATCACCCAAGTACAGTATTCCAGGAAATAAGTGATTTTCTATATTCATTTTTTAAACACTTTCAAGTTTAATCTAAAGCGTAAGCAATATCATTCATAAAAAGCGAAAGCATTACTCGCCAATGATATCAACGCGATGGTCGCTCGTTTTAAATATTTCAAGCGCTGAGAAACTTAATTCCTGCCATTTTAAATCAATTGCATAGATAATCAAGACTTCATCTTTTGTATTCTTGATCCGATCCATTAACTTTAATATCGGGGTAATGGTTGATGAATTCATAAATTCGAGATTTTTAAAGTTTAAAATAATTTTTTTATGCTTGTTTAATAAATCATTAAATATCGGCATTAAAAAAACAGAAGAATCCCGCTGCGTACTTCGACCTTCCCAGTGTACCGTGACATGATTTTCTAACTCTTGTATTTTAAGAGTAAGCCCATTACTTTTAAATATTTCATCCATTTTATTTATAATTTATTAATCTTAAGTTTAACAAAGTTACCTAAAATAAACCTATCCTGCCAGTTTATACACTGCCGACATAGCAAGAACGTCATCTTCATTTACATAAAAATCAAGAATACATTGTCCTTCATAAGCTATTCGTACAAGACCCAGGCCGCTCTCTCCTTTTTTTAAATTTTTAGCTGAAACATGCTTGAGTTTTTCCATATAGGCCTCATATTGATTTTGGTATCCCCGAATCCACTGAATGTTTTCATCAAGTTCTTTTAATTCCTCATTGTCAACATCATGAATCTTGTTTTTAACTTCAATGATAACTTCTTTCGGATATATATCCAAAAATATATCTATTTTATCCTTGTCAGTTTCATAATGACCATACTTGATTGCATTTTCGGCAAGCTCGCTGGTTGTCATCATCAGGGCGTGTATCTGGTCGCTGTTAAAATTATGTTTGGCTAAAAAAATCTCGACCTGTTCTCTTACATAATCAAGTTCTTCCCAAACAGGATTTATTTTTAACTTTAAGCTTTTAGACATATTTTACCTCGTAAAACAAAAACTTTTAGACAATGTAATTCCACTTGCTTATAAATATCAGTGATTCGCCCCAAGAACCTGAATTCGCCCATCTTCTGTTTCAAAGATTTTCAATTCTCCCAATAAAATAGACTGCCATCTTTCGTTTTGGTTGTAAAGCACATGCACAGAAGCCCTGCTGTCTTTTGCCATTTTTAATATTCGAATTATAGGAATAATTGCCGAAGAGTTCATAAATTTAAACTTTGTAAAATCAAAAACCATTCTTTTAATTGATTTCTGTGATTCCCCATATTGCTCAGTTAAAATAGGATCTAGAAAAAAAGAAGGATTTTTTAAAGTACACTGACCTAGCCATGAAATTTTAATTATATACTTTGATTCTTCTATCTGTACTTTTAAATCGCCTTCTTGAAAGGTTTGTATTGAATGATCTTTTTCCATAGTTTTATCTTGGCCGAAGATTAAAGAGACTTGATTCTTTTTCAAAAATTGAGAATGCCGAGAAATTAGCCCTCTGCCATAAAATCTCATTATTATATTCAACGGTCAAACTGATTTCCTGTGATTTAAGCTGCGCCCAAAGTTTGATAATCGGAGCAACCGTAGAACTGTTCATATATTCCAGATTGCAAAAATCAAGTACTATTTTTTTCTTTTCCGCAAATGCCTTATCACAAATCTCCTGTAAAACCGGGTTTAAAAAATCAGAAGGCGAACGCGCATTGCTTTTTCCCAAAAAATTTAATTTTATATTTTCACCGTCTTCATTGACTTCTAAACGAAGGCTTAAATCAGATGATTGGTATTCCTTCTCCAACATATGGTAAAAATACAATAGTGTTTCTTCACGGCAATTACATATTATCACAATATAATGCAATTCAATAAAAAGGGGCTGTCTAAAAAGTATCACCGCAAAGGCGCGAAGGGCGCAAAGTAAAGAAATAAAGGGATTTTTCTTGTCATTTTCTTTAATTCCTTTGCGTTCTTTGCGTCTTCTCTGTTCAAATTTTGACTTATTAGACAACCCAAGCAGGTACGCGGTACATACCTAACCCCACGCAAAATACCGGTTCTGTCGTAAAATGACTTCATTGCTGATAAAATTTTCTGCAGGAAAAAAGATTTACCGCACATAGATTTTTCTTGAGAGGTCATTATATGGAAGTTTTAAAAAATATTATAGATTATGGAATTATGGGCATATTAATTGCCATGAGCATTGGCTCTTTTAGTATTGCAATTGAACGGTTTTTATATTTTAAAAAACTTGATTTAAATAATTTTACAGACAAACGTTTTTTAGAACTGCAATTAACAAACCGGCTTTATTTACTGGCCAGTATCGGCAGTAACGCTCCCTACATTGGTTTACTTGGTACGGTTATGGGTATCATATTGACATTTTATACCATCGGAAGCGAAGGAATGATGGATTCCGGTAAAATCATGATTGCCCTGGCCCTAGCCATGAAAGTAACAGCAGCTGGTTTAGTTGTTGCCATTCCATCGATTTTTATTTATAACTTTTTAATCAGACGCGTACGGGTTATTTTAACAACCTGGGAGATTGAAAATGGAAGATAAAGAAATCAGCATGATGAATGTCATTCCATTGATTGACATCATGCTTGTACTTTTAACCATTGTCTTGGTTACATCTACTTTCATAGCTTCCGGTAAAATTCCTGTTGATTTGCCTCAAGCAAAGGCATCTGAAAAAATGGAGAATATTCCGCAGGAATTTATCGAGATTGATTCTTCCGGCGCCTTTTTTTATAAAAACCAGGAATACTCAGAAACCGAGCTTAAGTCAGAAGTTGAAAAATTACCTAAAGAAACCAAGATCATCATTCGAGCCGACAAAAAAATTTCACTCGATATTTTTGTAGTTATTTTGGATATGCTGAAGGCCAGCGGCTTTGAAAATGTAAGTCTTCAAACCGGACCAAAAACTTCTACACATTAATATTGTTGTAAACAATTTACTTTTTAATAATGGATTCTTACAATTTATACAAAACGAAACTTCAAATTCTTTTTGAAAACTTAAAATTCAGAGGACTCCTTTATTCAATATTGTTACATCTTGGTTTTGTTCTTTTATATTTTGCTGTTACTTATACAAGCGATTATTCTACCTATGATTTTGGTACCGATTCTACATATTCCAGCATGCCGCAAAGCACAGGAAAAGCGCATAAAAAACTGGCTGTTTCGAGAGTAGTACCGCAAAAACCTGTTAAAAAAAGCCCGTGGGGAACTGAAAAAAGCGAAAACACTGAGCCGACTGAAAGCGCTGAAGATGCCGCAGATATCGCCAATGCAGAAGATTTATCGTTTCACCCTAACGCGACTTCGCCTAAAATGATGGGTTCAATGAAACAATATTATCCTGATCTGGCCCGCCAAATGAACATTGAAGCAACGGTTTATGTCGCAGTTATAATCAATAAAAGTGGAAAAGTAATCAAGGTGAAAGTAAGCGGCGTTGTATTATCCAAAAAACTCCCTTCTGATGTTGAAAGTGATTTAAAACAAAAGTTTGCTGCAGCCATAACCCGCTCTCTTAAAGAAGTTCGCTTTTCACCGCCATTTATTGACGGAAAAAATATACCGATCGAATTGGAACAGGCAGTAACGTATACTTTAAACAGATGAAATCAATAAAATATTTTACCTCTCAGGCGATGAAAAAAAAGAGTAAAAAGTTCAACGTAACGAACAACTTTAAAAACAAAATAATTTATAATTTTTATGAAAAAACTTTTTATCTATTTAACGCTTACTTTATTTCTCCAGAGATTCATTTACGCCCAGAATCCCCAGAATTCCAAGATTAAAATTTCTGGAATTGTTTACAGCGAAGTTACCAGTAAACCTCAGGAATTTGCTACCATCGTTATACTGGAATTAAAGATAAAAACAAAAACAGATGAAGACGGAAAGTATAACATTGAAATACCCAAACCAGGAAATTACACTTTCATTGTAACTACAGAAGGCTTAAAACCGCTCCAGGAAAATCTGGAAATAAGCAGCGATTTAATACACGATTTTACTATCGGCGCGATTCATGTTGAAGGCCGCTCGCTTACGGTTCGCGGTACGCGAGATATACAGCAGGTGTCAAGAAATACCATGACCTCAAAAGAAATTAAAAGCGTACCAGCCGGTTTTAACGACATTATTCGAAGCTTAACTTCAATGCCCGGTATAACTTCACGCGGAATTTTTGGTTCCATCATCATGCGCGGCGCAAATCCTTCCGGGAATTTTTATACAATTGACAACATCCCCATTATGGATCCCCGTCATTTTCTTGGTCTGCACACGATCATTTCATCAGATGCTATCTCACAGGTTGATGTTTTTTCATCAGCATTTCCAGCTCAATACGGGTTTGCAAATGCTGCGGTTATCAGCATGAACACGCTTGATGAAGTGAAAAAAATCGGAGGAGTTGTTGATATCGGCCTGATATCAGCCAATGCAATTGTCAAGGGTCCAATACAATCTACCGTCGATGGAAAAACTGAAAACAAGGGTTACTGGTTTTTATCCGGAAGAGCCGGTTATATCTCATTACTGTTTCCATTATTTAACGAAGTTATAAAGTCTCCCATCAGCCAGCTGCCAGAGTATTATGATTATCAGGCAAAAGTAAAGTATTATTTTAATTCAAAACATGCCATTAAAGTCTTTGTAATGGGAACCAACGATACCTTTATCTTTAATCCCTCGCCAAAGGCTCAGGCAGAGTTGTTTAAACAACGCGCAGGCGGCGATCCGTTAAGTCCATTAACAGGGATCAATGCCCGCTATTCATTATACACCCATAATCAGGCTATTTATTACGAGTTTCAACCGGGAGATTTGTTTTTAAATACGGTAATGTTATTTTCTTCGCTCAACAGACAAAATTATGAAATGATCATGACCTATGGAAGCGGATCGGCAGATATATCTAAAAATACAATACCAAATGTATTTGGAATTCGAGACGACATGGAGCTAAAATGGATGGACAATCAAAATGCACTCAGGCTTGGTCTTGAATATTACTATTTTGATTTTAAATCTACAGGTGTAGATATTATACCATTGAAACCTCCGACCTTTGGCAGCAATCAACCTCCAAATTTTTCTGATCCGACCCAGTATGAGTTACGGCCATATAAGAAAGAAGCTCAAAATCAAATCGTCGGAGGTTATCTGGAAAATAAATTTAAATGGAACGGTCTTGTTTTTGTTCCTGGATTTCGATTTGATTATCTCAAATTAAATAAAGAAATCATCTGGGATCCCCGCGGCTTAATCAGTTATGAATTTAACACAGGCACATTATTATCTTTAGCCGGAGGTAAATACAGCCAATTCATGCAAAGTAATATGAATTATTTTGATAATTCCCCTGTTGTTGCAGTAACTCCTAATTATACATCTGAAAAAGCGCTTCACTCCGTTTTTGGTATAGAACAAAAAATAAAAGAATATTCAGTTAAAGGTGAAATTTACTACAATTATTTTTATAACAGCGCCTATCGATACAACTCTCCGGATCAGGTTGACCCTTCCGGCGCACATTTAACTTACATCAACTCCGGAATTTCACATAATTATGGCTTTGAGATTTTATTGAGAAAGTTGGGATCAGAAAATAATCAGGGTTTATTTGGATGGATCAGCTATACCTTTACACAGGCAAAATTACGCACCGGTGTTCCCGATCAGCCTTACAAAGATATTTTTATCAATTCACAAAGAGAAGAAGCGCACTCAATAAAAACAGTTACAGGTTATCGAATTGGTTTTCATACGATCAGCGGTAAAATTGCTTTCAACACTTCATTTCCGTACACAAAAATCACAGGTGATGACGGCGATCCCTTTAAAATGGGTCGATATGCGCCTGTTTACAGCTCAACGCCAAATACGGGATGGTACGATCCCGTCATTACGGTTGATTTAAGGTATTCTTATGCAAAACCATATAAATGGGGAGAAATCACGTATTATATTGAAGTTATAAATGTTCTAGGCGCGATTTATAAACGTCGAGATTCTTTAAGGTGGCGCTATGATCAGCCATATCAGGCTGGCGTAAATCCGACTTTAACTTCTTCAGATCAGGTTCTTCCATTTATACCAAACTTTGGAGTTGAGATAAAATTTTAAAATACTTAAGCGTGAACTATTTTAAACGCTAAAAATTTACTTTATTCTTAATATTTATTATATTGCATAGATGTTTACGAACTATCTAATTATTTACAATTGTCTGACAGTCGATTAAAAAAGAATTGACTGGAGATACTTTTACATCGGCGTGTAAGTGACAACTTTATTGCGTCGTTGATGCAATTTTAATAATTAAAGAATACCAAAAAATAAAAATTGGGGAACGTCATGCCGAAAACTCAGAAAAAAAATAATAAAGAAACAAAAACAAGCAATCAATTGATCATTGAAGGAAATGAAGCCGTTGCGAATGTTGCTTATCGAATAAACGAAGTTATTGCCATTTATCCAATTACACCATCATCAGGTATGGGTGAATTATCTGATGCATGGTCTGCTCAAAAGCAAAAAAATATATGGGGAACAGTCCCAGCCGTTTTTGAAATGCAAAGCGAAGCCGGCGCTGCCGGAACTGTTCATGGTTCTCTCCAGGCGGGCAGTCTAACGACAACCTATACTGCATCGCAAGGTCTATTGCTCATGATTCCGAACATGTATAAAATCGCTGGTGAATTAACCCCTACGGTATTTCATGTATCCGCTCGGACTCTAGCAACCCATGCTCTATCTATATTTGGAGATCAATCAGACGTTATGGCAGTTCGTAACACGGGTTTTGCTTTAGCGCCATCAAGTTCGGTACAAGAAGCACACGACTTTGCGTGTATTACACAAGCAGCATCCATGCATTCAAGAATTCCATTTTTACATTTTTTTGATGGTTTCAGGGTTTCTCATGAAATTCAAAAAGTAAATGAAATCACTGATGAAGAACTCGAAACAATGATCACGCATGACATGTTGCTTGAAGTTCGAAAAAGAGCCATGACTCCTGATAAACCCATCCTTCGCGGTACATCTCAAAACCCCGATGTTTACTTTCAATCTCGCGAAAGAATCAATACATTTTATAGTAAAGTTCCTGAAATTATGCAGCAACAGATGGACAAATTTAAAGAGTTAACCGGTAGGGAATATAAACTTTTTCAATACGTTGGTCATCCGCAGGCTGAAAAAGTCATCATTGTTATGGGCGCTGCAGCAGAATCTGTACATGAAACGGTAGATTATCTTGTAGCTAAAGGAGAAAAAGTTGGTTTATTAAAAGTACGATTATTTAGACCTTTTTCTTCAAAACACATGATCGAAGCATTACCTGATACGGTTAAAGTAATCGCCGCTATGGATAAAACCAAGGAACCTGGCGCTATCGGCGAACCTCTTTATATGGACATTGTTTCAGCGCTTAATGAAAATAATGAGGAAAACTTTAAAACATTTAAAAACCATGTAAAAGTTATCGGCGGCAGATACGGCCTGTCTTCAAAAGAATTTAATTCTTCCATGATTAAGGGAGTTTTTGATGAAATGGGAAAAACCTCTCCCAAAAGACGCTTCACTGTCGGAATTAACGACGACGTCACCCATTTAAGTATTGACTATGACCCCGAATTTTCTGTTGAAAACGCCGATACGTTCCGGGGTATTTTTTATGGTCTTGGTTCTGATGGTACCGTTAGCGCTAATAAAAATTCAATTAAAATTATCGGAGAAGGAACAGATTTTAACACTCAAGGTTATTTTGTTTATGACTCAAAAAAAGCCGGAGCTGCGACCATTTCTCATCTTCGATTTGGCAAGAGCCAGATTCGTTCGAGCTATCTAATTACAAAGGCTAATTTTATTGCATGCCACCAATATAATTTAATTAAACGATTCAATGTTCTTGAAACTGCAAGTGAAGGCGCAGTATTTTTATTAAATTCTGCATTCCCGCTTGATCAGGTATGGGATAAACTTCCAACACATTTACAGGAAACCATTATAAAAAAGAAAATAAAATTCTATGTCATTGATGCCTACAATGTAGCTAAAGATGTTGGAATGGGTAATCGAATCAATACAATTATGCAAACCTGTTTTTTCTACATAGCAGGAATTCTTCCACAAGAAGAAGCCATCAAAGCAATTAAAGATGCGATTAAAAAGACCTATTCTAAAAAAGGCGAAGCGATGGTACAAAAGAATTTTGAAGCTGTTGATAAAACCATAGAAAACCTTAATGAAGTAAAAGTACCCGCTATTGCTGGTAAAAAAGCCCATACACCATTAATTCCAAACAGCGCTCCCGAATTTGTTCGTAATTTTATCGGCACCATCATCCAGGGTAAAGGAGACATCCTCCCTGTAAGCGCAATGCCTGTCGACGGAACTTACCCCATGGGAACCACAAAATGGGAAAAAAGTAACATTGCGCAGGAACTTCCTGTCTGGTATGAAGATCTGTGTATACAATGCGGAAAATGCGCTATTGTCTGCCCCCACGCATGTATTCGAATCAAAGCCTACGATAAATCTCTGTTAAAAGATGCACCGAAAACGTTTAAACATATGGATGTTATTGGAAAAGATTTTCCAGAGAACACAGCCTACACCATCCAAGTTGCACCGGAAGACTGTACAGGTTGTTCGTTATGCTTTGAAATATGCCCGGGTATCGATAAAAAAAATCCTGAAAAGCGTTCCTTGCTCATGGAACCAATTGATCCAATTAGAGACCAGGAAGCTGAAAACTGGGATTATTTTTTAACAATCCCTGAAGTACCTAGAGACCTGATTAAACAAGATACAGTAAAGGGTTCACAATACTTAAAACCACTTTTTGAATTCTCCGGAGCATGCCCTGGCTGCGGTGAAACCCCATACATCAAGCTTGCCACACAGTTGTTTGGCGATCGTATGTTTATGGCAAATTCAACCGGATGTTCTTCAATTTACGGCGGAAATTTACCTACCAATCCCTATGCAACCAATGATGATGGCAGGGGGCCAACTTGGTCAAACTCATTGTTTGAAGACACGGCTGAATTTGGTCTTGGATTTAGACTCAGTGTAGATCAAATGCTCGATCATGCCAGAGAGCTGGTAAAAGAACTTGCATCTGAAATTGGCCAGAAATTAGCCGACGAGCTTTTAAATGCTGATCAAAGTACAGAAGCTGGAGTGTTTTTACAACGACAAAGAGTACAGGCGCTTCATGAAAAATTAAAAGACATTAAATCGTCTAAAGCAACATTGCTTGACGAAATTCGCGACTACTTGACCAAAAAAAGCGTATGGATCATTGGCGGCGACGGATGGGCATATGACATTGGTTTTAGCGGCGTAGATCATATCATGTCATCCGGAAAAAATGTAAATCTGTTAGTTATGGATACAGAAGTTTATTCAAATACCGGAGGTCAGATGTCAAAAGCAACTCCGCTGGGAGCTTTTGCAAAGTTTGCCTCTGCCGGTAAAACTATTCTAAAAAAAGATCTCGGTATGCAAATGATTACATATGGAAATGTATATGTAGCACAAATTGCCTTGGGCGCAAATGACAACCAGACTGTTAAGGCTTTTGTTGAAGCTGAAGCCTTTAATGGCCCATCACTGATCATCGCGTATAGTAACTGTATTGAGCATGGTTATGATCAAAGATATGGTATGCACCAAATGAAACTTGCCGTTGACTCCGGATACTGGCCGCTTTATCGATACAATCCTGATTATGCCAAAAAAGGTAAATCAATTTTCAGATTGGATTCTAAAGATATAAAAATACCTCTTGAAGATTTTCTCTATAATGAGAACAGATTCAGTATTTTAAAAAAATCGCATCCTGAAATCGCGGCGGGGTATTTAACTGAAGCCAGAACAGCTATAGAGGAACGTATTCACAGATACAAGGCTTTCGAAGCAGCCATGGAAGAAATGGCGAAAAAGACTTCGGGTTAAATTCCATAAAGTATAATATGAAAAAACCTTCCATTATTGAACATTGCCCCGAGGGATTTTACTCATATCATACCAGTTGCGGCATTAAAGATGAATCGCTTGATCTGGGAGTTATATACTCTGAGAATCCATCTACTGCGTCGGCATTGTTTACACAAAATGCCTTTGTAGGTGAACCAATCAAAATTGGCCGTAATATAATTAAAAACGGCAGTTTACAGGCAATCGTAGTAAATTCAAAAAATTCTAATGTCGCAACTGGACTTCAAGGTCATGAAAACTCTCTCAAGATATGCAAAAAAATTGCATCAGAGATGAAAATCAATGAAGATCTGGTTTTACCATCTTCTACGGGGGTTATTGGAAGACCGCTTCCTGTTGAAAAAATTATCAATGGTTTAAACAATTTAAAAACGAAACTTGTTAAACCGGCCGATTTTATTGGATTTGCAACAGCCATAATGACAACCGATACTTTCCCTAAATTTGTATCGGCAAAGTTAGGCAATGCATCAATTGTTGGAGTCGCCAAAGGTTCAGGAATGATCGAACCCAATATGGCTACAATGCTCGCTTATTTTTTTACAGATGCGCAAATCAATGCTCATGCCCTTCATCGTATTTTAAGGGCTTGTGCCAGCAAAAGTTTTAATTGTTTATCTGTTGATTCCGACACATCGACATCTGATACACTGGCAATCATGGCAAATGGATTAGCCGGTGAAGTTAATGTTGTTGAATTTGAAAATACACTGGAAATGCTTTGCACTGACTTGACAAAAATGATAGCCCGTGACGGAGAAGGCGCTACAAAACTTTTCACGGTTGATGTCATTAATGCTGATATTTTCGATTCTGCCAGAAAAATCGGCAAAAGTATCATCAATTCACCTCTGGTTAAAACCATGATTTACAAAGGCGATCCTAACTGGGGAAGAATCTACATGGCCGTTGGTAAAACTAAAAATGTACACCTGGATGAACCTAACATGAAAATACAATGGGGAAAAGATCGATTGCTTGATTCAAACTCCCCAATTTCAGAATTACATAAATATTTAACTGAAAATGAAGAAATTCATCTTACTGTTGATCTCGGAACCGGCACAGAATCTTGCCGTGTATATGGTTGCGATTTAACTGAAGAATACGTACGTATAAATGCATATTATACAACGTAATTTTTAATTTAAAATTTATTTCGATCACAAATAAAAAATTCTTAAAAATTATCATAAAAATTTAAATATTTTCAAAATTTTTGTTGTATCCTGTAATAAAAATCGTCATATTAAAATAACTCAGAAAAAATTTTATTTCTCTGAGCCTCCTACACACATTTTTGGGGTCGCAGTTGCGACCCTTTTTTATACATTTATACTTAAAACTAATTAGTTCATCATGAGAAGATCACCTGTATCGTTTATCATTATATAAAATTCTATAAAAACTTGCACAACGATGCAAAATATGCGGGGGGTAGTGAAAAAGGTACTTTGTAACGAGGGGGGTGTCGATAAAATCATATCTGAAAAAAACAAAGCCCCCCTGTTTTAAATTTATGCTTGCATGCTTACAGCGAGAATAAAGTATCTAATAACTTAAATTATTCAAATGTTATCGTTTTTACGCAAATATAAAATTATCATACCAATCTTGTTTATTTCTGTTTTGTATAATTTACTCTGGTTTTCAGTATTTATATATTTTTTATTTCAATACCCCGAGCTTAGAGTTTCGTTGACTCTGGCTTTTCTCTTATTTTATCTTTTAGCGGCTCTACCGCTTAAGGATTGGTTTATTCATTCAATTTTTTTTAAATTATTATATCCAGACACGGGAAATGTCCTGGTTAAGGACAAGCGTATAAAAGAGCTAACCAATAAATCCGATATCAATCGTTTGCTAAAAGTTCTTATTAAAGAATTAAATATCAACGGACTCACCATGATTTCCAATGACAAAACTTTAAAACAAAGTTATTTTTATAGAGACACTGAAAAAGATTATACGCCGGTTACACAACAAGACATTGAAAAAATTTCTATACATTTTCAACAGAATTTTCGAAAATCATTGAATGGACCGATGCCGGACGATATAAAAGTTGTCGCTGAAAAATATAATTTCGGAGGATTTGTTCCTGTATTTTACAAATCAAAATACTTTGGTTTTTTTGCAATTACAGGCGGCATTGATATTAAAAAAATCACAATTCTTGAGGGCCTTGCGGGACGGATTGGTTTAATCATGGAAAATGATGCTCTAACCGAATCTGCCATAAAAAATGAATCTTTTAAAAAAGAATTTACCCTTGCCCGTCAAATCGAAAAATTTTTACATATCAAAGAAACTGTCGAAGTAGAAAACTACAACTTATCCGTTGATAAAAATATTCTCAAGGGCGTTGGCTACAACTTCCCTGTTTTAATTGAAAAATCCAAAGGTCCGTCAAGCATCACTAATCCTTATTTTATATTTTGCAGAATATCGAAATCTAATCCCAGAATGCGTACTATGTTGCTTTTTATGGTTGCCGGCTATTTTATAACACATTCCAAAAATTGTAAAAACCTGCAAAACTTATTTAAAAACCTGAATGAATCTTTATTTTTAAACGGCCCTGAGTTTTCTATAGACGGTTTTTTAATTCAAAAAATGCCTTCAAACCATTGGCGGGTTAATTATTTTGGTAAAAATGTTCAGATAAAGTGTGAGGGTAAAAATATAGATCTAAACACTCCGGCGTCTCTGGGAAGTACTCAAGATAAAACGTACAATTGTATTGATTTTAAAAACAAAAATGAAATTGTATTTTGCATAAACCAGATGCCCGGTATTCGGATTTTTAAAAAATGAAAAAAATTATTTATACAATTATTTTCGTATTGATCTGGATATTTTTCTTTTATGAAATACATTCTGTTTATTCTTATCTTGAAGCTAATTCTTCTGCTGTTTTAACTACGCCTTATAATAACTTGATCATCAGTCTTCGTCCGGAGTTATTTAAAGATTTTTTTTATTACCGCCTGTATGAAATCAATAAAATCAGTCATGTTGAATTTTCAAACTGGATTTTTGCGCTCAGCCCGATCATTGCGGCAGTGATATTTTATCAACTTTCATTTTTATTTATTCTACTTTTTGCCAGAATTCGAGAAATGGAAAATTCATTTATTCTTTTTGCTATAGTTATAACTGTTCAATATAATCTTTTTTTTGATTATATTACTTTTCATCACGGTGAAATTTATTACTACTTTTTTACATTGCTGAGTAATGCTGCCTTCATTTATATGTTTTTTACCCTGATAAATCGAAAATTGCCGTACTATATATATTTTTTATCAGTGATTTTGTTTGGCGTAATAACAATTCACATGTATCCTGCATCAGCATACGATGAAATTGTATTTTTAAAAATTCTGGGGACTTCACATTTAATTACATTTATTCTTGCTTTAGGCATTTCGATTTATGACGTAATTAAACCGGGGTTTAATTATAAAATTGAGAACAAACGTGTTCGAATAATATTGATCATTACATCATTGGCAATGATTTTTATACCAGGAATAAGCTATCTGATTCCTATTTATTACAATATCAACGTTTCTGTTTTTAGCAATTTAATCTTTTATATTCCCGCGTTATTTCCGATGATTTTAATGATTTTTAGCTTACATAATAATTATATTTTTTTTAACAGACCCGTTCGAACCCTGTTCTTACGTCTTGTTTATTTTATTTTTTTTATTTTTTTATATGCACTTATTGTCGGTTTTGAAGGCCTTTTGGTTTTAAGTCAGCATGGCAACCTGTGGATTCATATTGCTTCAGTTTTTATATTTATTATTATTTTCGATGCATTGAGACTACTTTCTGAGATTACAATAAATTATTATATAAATTACAGAAAGTATGTTTTTGATGAACACATCACCGATATTTTTCAATTTATGCAAACCCCTTTTCAGTTTGAAGACGGTATTGAAAGATTTCTAAGAATGATTGAAACCGGCTCGGGAGCAGGCAAAGTTACGCTGATTTTAAGTTCTGATTTATTTGGCGGATGGCTCAGAGAAAAGTTTAACATTCGATTTGTAAATGAAGAAGATCCAATCTGGGAATTTTCCAGAAAAAGATTTAATTTTTTCAAAATGAATGTCATCAGCCAGGGTTCGAATAATATTTCCGCAGTATTTTTAAAAAAATATTCGGCAAATTTAATGATATTTTTTAGCCGATTTAAAGTCGCCCTTTTATTAAATGAAAAAGTTGATGGATCTCCTTATTTATCGGAAGACTTAAATTATATTAAAGATTTAATTCGGCAAACAGAGCCTATACTTGAAAATTATAAACTTTTGATAGATAACATTGAAACTAAAAAATTTGAAAGAGAACTGGAAAACGTATCTCAAGTTCAAAAAAAATTAAAACAACCTGAAATTAAAAATGACAAAATTAATGTACATATGTATAATCAACCCTCCAAGTTTGTAACGGGCGATTATATGGAGGTTTTTTATTTATCTAAAAACAGATATCTTTTACTTCTGGGTGATGTCAGCGGTCACAGTCTTGCCAGCGCTTATTTTATGGGAATGGTTCGATCAATGATCGATGGACTTGCAAAATCTAATAAATTTTCGCTTTCCGAAGTTTTAGATTCGATCAATTCAACTTTATGCGACAAACAAAGCGCTTCAAGTTTTATGACACTTTGCGCAATTGAAATCATCCTGGCGCCGAAAAATAAAACAATCCCCGTTACTTTAAATTACATTAATGCCGGACAACACAGTCCTGCAGTTTATTTAAAAAAATCTAAAAAACTTATCAAGCTTGAAGATCATCAAAGAGTATTGGGAGTTATCAATACGAAATATGAAGAAAAAAATAAAAGTTTTACTGAAGATATTCGACTAATCTTGACATCCGATGGAGCTTTTGAAATATTTAACACCAGGGGCGAGATCCTCGGTGAAGAACGTTTTTTGGAATGGATAAATAGCGGAGCAGATCAATCGCCTGAAAATTTAAAAGACCTCATAATGAAAAACATAGAATCATATGCCGATGACAAAACATCTCTAGATGACATATCCATTCTTATTGTAGATATCAATCTTCACCGTGACTGAACTTAACAACCTTGATGTCTCTTTTTAAAATGGAATCCATCAATTGATTGCTGTTTGATTTGTTTTGATTTTTTATTTCTTCTTCGTATTTTTTTGAATCATTTGTTGAAAACTCTGATGCAGGTCGTATTACATTGGTAACTGAAAGCATAAAAAGATTATCCTCGATATTCCATGTACCTGGAGTTTTATCTGTTGTATCCAGTTTAAAATGAGTAATAAAATCCGGATTATTTTCGAGTATTTGCAAGTTTGCTTTACCATTTTTCGCAGCCTGAGAAAGACTATCCGTTAACGAGATATTATTTAAAGAAATATAAATACCGCCATATTTTTTACTTAATTGGTTCAAACTGATAGATTTGGCTTCATTTTTCAAGGCGCTCATCCATTCGCCTTCAACTTTAGCTCTTTTCTCATTAATAAGGGTTTGAGTTATCGCTTCACGTTTTAAATCTGTCAAAGTGTCTTTTTTATCTTTACTTAAATAATCTTTGTTAAATTTATCTACAATATCTTTTTCTGTTATACCAATGAGATTTTTTAAAACTTTTTTCTTTTCATCAGGAGTAAAGACCAGTATTTCATACGAAATTTTGGTATTTTTTAGTAAATGCAAATCTGCAAGCTCATAACCGCTGACAGATTCAAACTTGTCAAAAAGTTGTCTGTTTTTATATACACTGTCACGAAAAACCTGACTTATAATGTCATTGTCTGTAATTCTTCTAGGTTCCATAAATTCTTTTTTAAAACGCGGATAGTCAATTCCATTATTTATTTGATACTCTTTGAAGTTTTTCACAAGGAATCTATTTACGATAACATCTTTTGCGTCGGAAAGGGGATATATTCCGGTATTTTTTTGCATATTGATTTGAAGTTTTTCAGATACAAGATAGTCTAGCGCATACCTGTTTAGAAAATCTTCATTGGATGCAAAACTTTGAAATTGCGGCATATTTAACATATTTGTTTTCAAGTTTTGGACTTCTTTTTTGGTAACAACCTCATCCCCCACTTTTGCGGCTAAAAACCTGTCAGCTTTAGCGCTATCGCCCATAAAAGACGGCATTCCAAACGTCAATATAATAAGGCCCACAATAAAAACAATAAATCCATAAGTTATGGCTCTGTAAACTTTCTCGCCTAATTTCATAAGGTCAATTTGTTTGAATGAAACAACGCTTCAAATGTTTTTCATACAGATTTGGAGAATTCTAAGGTCTATAAACAAGGTTGGTTTTATTTGTCTTTACAGATTTCATATTGGCACACGCAGCATGTTCCTAAAAACATGAAAATAATAGATATTCGTTTTAGTATTATCTGGATTACTATTTTAGTTGTCCTGTTATATAGAGTTTAAATGATGAGATATGTATATCAAATTCTGGGGGGTACGCGGTTCCATTGCAACTGCCATCGTTAAAGATGAAGTTAAAATGAAACTGGAAAAGGCGCTGGCTTATGCCAGTCCCGCGGATCTGCTCAGCCCAGAAAAAGTAGATGAATACATTGAATCTTTGCCGCTTTCTATTAAAGGAACTTTCGGCGGCAATACAACATGTATTGAGGTTAGAAATAAAAACAACGATGTTTTTATCATAGATGGCGGAACAGGATTGGCCCGATTTGGTCATCAGCTTATGCTCGAAGAAAGAGCAAGAACGGGAATGGACATACGTATGTTCGTTACCCATACACATTGGGATCATATACAGGGAATAATGTTTTTTGGCCCCTTTTACATTCCCGATAATAAAGTTCATTTTTATTCCAGTTTTCAGGATGTTAAAGATCGGTTACGATACCAAACTCCTCCAACACACTTTCCTATAACGTTTGAAGACTTACCCGTTCAAAAAGAATTTCATTATATGCCCGAGGGCGTTGAAATGGCAATCGACGGCCTCACGGTCAGCAGCAAAGCGGTAAGACATCCCGGCACAGCATATTCCTATAAATTTAAAGATAAATATAATAAAACATTTATTTTTTGCTCCGATGCAGAATTTAATCTGGATGTAATTCAAGACATCATTCCTTTTATCGAATACTTTAAAGATGCGGATGTGCTTGTTTTTGATACACAATACACGTTTTCTGAATCATTTCAAAAAATCGACTGGGGGCATAGTTCAGCGCAAATGGCAACGGATATAGCGATTAAAAGCAATGTAAAGAAGCTGATATTATTTCATCATGACCCGTCGTATAACGACGAAAAAATGGATGCAATGACAATCCAGGCATTAAAGTATAAGGAATTGATGGCGCCAACGCACTTTCTTGAAATTGAAACCGCATATGAAGGATTAGAAATAAATATTTAATTTTATATTATTCATTATTGACATTTTGCTTTACACTTGACAATATCGTGTTCACTGAAGAGCCCCAAATTTGATGAAAAAAAGAATTATTTTTTATATTATACTCCTGACAATTAGCGCCCATACCTATGCCAATCCTGTTGGCTGGTATGATCCGCAATTACTTATTAATAACGTAAAAGAGTATTATGTTGCGTTGGATGACTCTGAAAATCCATATATCGCTTACTCAAGCTTATTAAATGAATTTAAAAAAGATAAACCGCAAAACTTTTCAATTGAATTAAAAATTTTTGATAAACCCCAGTCTACAATAAAACTGCATACTTTTTCAATACCTCCTGTTGAAGTTCTTTTTTCACCCAGCCCCGTTGTTGCCGCAGGAAACAAGTCAATTATGGTTATGTGGCAACAACCTTCCACAAACACACAGGGCATGATTTTTAAATATGTAATTTTAAATAAAAGTACATTGGAAATGTCAAGTCCAAAGGATGTTGATATCGATGATTTTAATATATTTCAACCTGATATTTTTGTCGATAACAAAGATAATTTTCATTTATTTTTTCAAAAAAACCTTCCTAAGTCAGGCGCGACATCTTTAGCTCATTCTATCTTTAAAAACGGAACGTTTCGTAACATTGAATTAATTGTTAAAAACGTAAAGTCCGTAGGTAGAGGAGCTTTTTTCCCCTCCATTTTATTTAAAAATGGAGATATACATATTGTTTATCAAAGTCGTCAGGTAGATTCGTTTACAGACGAATTGTATTACATTAAATCATCCAATTCGGGCGCATCATTTTCTTCACCTGAAAGAATTACCGAAAACACATACAATGATTTTTCTCCTTCACTTTATGGAGTAGATAAAAATATTGAACTTGTCTGGCAATCAAACCAAAGCAACAACTGGCAGGTATATTATTCTGCCGATTTAAAAACCCCTGAGCGCATAAGTACAAGCATGTCAAACAGCTATGAACCAACCATAGGTTATAGCGCAGCAACAGGAAAAGTAATCGCATGGTATGATCAAAGAGTTGATCCTGGTCAGGTTTTTGCACGATTTTTAAATGTAAGCGAAGATTTACCGATGAATAAAGAACATCAGGTAACTTTGATGAAAGACACTTCAAATAATCCACATCTTTTATTATATAACAAATCATTATATCTGTTATTTATAAATAACTCAAACCTTTATTTTCAAAAGGCTGATATGGAAACATCACCAATGATCATTTCCTCTCCGACTCATCCGGAAAATAAAATAACTTCGTTAAGCGATATTATGCTTACCTGGAAAGTTGAAAACGAGCCTTCTGGTATCGCCGGCTATGCCTATCTTATAGATACACGAGAGGAGTCTATACCCGATTTTTATAATCTGGGAGGCGACTCTAGAAATCTTTTTAAAAAGGGTCTTTCCGGCGGTAATTACTTCTTTCATATTAAATACAAAGATAAAGCAGGAAATGAATCTGCTGTGTTTAATTATCCTTTTTCAATTGACGCATCCAATCCGGTTATGGCTGAAATTAATTCCCCTTCACATGCCGCAAATATTGCTGAAACAAAACATGATTTTACTGTAAATTATTCTGCCGTAGATGACATTGGAATTAAAGGTTATAATTATACTTTAAGCAGCAATCGGGGAGCTCCATTAAACAAGTTTACCGTAGACAATGAACTTCATTTTTCAAACCTTGAAAATGGAGACTATTATTTTTTAATTCAAGCCATTGATAAATCGGGAAAAGCATCGCCAATTGCATCCTATAAAATTAAAATTGTTCCAGAGGATTATAACGATTTTAATATCTACAATAACATTACTGATGGGAGAGTTGAAACTGACTATCTCGATATTTCTATTCAAATAAACACGACTGAAAAAGAAATGCTGTCAGCCCTTGCCATACTAAATAGAGATAAAAAAGATCCATTTCTGGAAGGAACACAGCTTGAATTTACAAATGTGGCAGGTATTTATAAAACACGTATTCCGCTTCCAAAGAACAAATGGGGACTATACACACTCTCTCTCGGTTTAAACTATAAAAATGGTTCTAAAAGCTCTATACGCAATCTTCATTTTGAATATTACAGAACGGGAGAAGAACAGCCCAAGATAGTATACAATAAAGAATACAAGCCAGATATTACAAAAAAATACCTTGAGAATCCTTCATTGATTGAAGAGATCAAACCCTCTATTGATTTGTCAGAAAAAAAGGGGCTTTATAAAGTTACTTTTTCTTTGCCTGGCAATTTAAGTAATTTAATAAAAGGGTACAGCTATCAAATATCCTCAATACCCCGATTACCCGAAGGTGAAATAAATTACATTGAAGATCCTGTATACATCTATGACCTGTCGGATGGCATATATTATTTGAGCGTAAAACCTGTTTATAAGGATGAGAAAATCAACAGGTTATCGAATTATTCTTATTTAAGATTTGTAGTTAAAAATAAAAATTTTTGGCAGGCAAACGGTTTGTGGATACTTGCCTTAATTTTAATTTTACTTACAATTGTAAAAATGAGCAGAAAATTACAATTTCATCTTGGAAAATATACATGAAAAAATTTATATTTATAATATTCATTACTCATTCGTTGACAGTCAACTTAACATCCGCCGAAACAGAAGTAAACTGGCCATTACATAAAACCAATATAATTAAAATTAATAATAACAGCTGGTCAGACAAGTTTTTTAGTTTCTCCAATAACCAGCTTTTTGTGTATTATCAGCAATCTGACAAAACCGTTTTTAAAGTATTGCAAACATTATCGATGGCTCCACAGTACGCCAGGTATTTCCCCTTGCGTGATGCGGAGGTAATTACCGTATGGAATAATAATCAAAAAAAACTTGAAATTCTGATTTTTGATAAAAACAACAAACTTTTATCCCAGGAGAATATTAAACTTACTGATCAAGTTGATGACCTTCAAATACGCATTGGTCAGGGTAGACGACCTGCCCTGCTTTTTATAAAAAAAAATAAAAATGATAATATGGCGTCAGTGTATTTTGACGACAGAGAACAAATCATATTTCGTCAAAGCACTCAAATTATGGCAAGTACACTCGACTGGTCAAATCTATCCGCATATATCGTTACTAAAGAAGGAACAAAACCTGTAATTAAAGTTTGGAAAAAGGGAATTGTTAATAATTATGAGATACCTTTTTCCCCCATATTTGCCCAGTTTGTCGAGATCAATGATAAAGTTTATTTATTAGCCATAGACAGCAAATCTACACTATGGAGTATTGTCTTTGAAAATTTTAAAATAAATGCTAATAAAATATTATACATGAAGGATCTGCCCTTTGTAAGACAATTTAACCTGATTTCATTAAACGGAAATCTTTCTCTTATAATGCATTCTCCATTTAACAAGAAATTATTTCTTCTAAAATCTGCAAGTTTTACAAGAAATAATAATCCTGCAAATATAGATGCATACCTTTTATTAGACTCAAACCAGGTATTCCCTGGAAAAATTTCTGAAAATTTTTCATGGTTAGAATCAAGCTCTGCCAATTATACATACTTAAACAATACTCAAAATAAAATTTCACCAATTGTAAATTTAAATTGGAAAGTTAACACAAAAGCCGGTTATCCTGAAATTTTGGTTTACTGGGACAATCTCCCTGCCAACAAAAAATACGAGTACCGATACATAATGGACACAAATCCGGATTCTCTTCCTCTGCCAGAATACCGAATTAAAGAAAACAGGTTGACTGTTAAGCTTCTCGATCAAGGTAATTACTATCTTCATATTCAGGCCAGAGATCTCATTGACGGCTCGGAATCTGTTGTTTATCATTTTCCGGTATCATGGAAATACCGTCCAATTCAGCCCAATATTTATTTGACCAATGAGATTTCTCCCTATGTTATAACAGGTAACAGTGTTATTTTTATTATCAGCAATGTCGAGCCTCTTGAATACTATGCCGAAATCAATAACATTCCCGTATATGATCCTGTCGAGCAAATTTACAGCGGAACTGGCGAAGTTCAAATTGATCAACGCTTTAAACCGGGAAGATATTACCTTCATATACGCGCAAAAGATCCAAAAACCAACAGCTTTAGTACAACCCTTCATTATCTATTTTTTTATCAAACCTACGTTACAGAATTTTCAGTTGGCACGGCTGAATATAACAGTGATATTGGAAAGTTAAACTCCCTGATAGATCAATATAAAAATGCTCAAAGTATCGAAGAAAAAAACAAAATCTTAAGAGAACTTGATCTGTTAAAAAAAAGCCTTGAAGACGAGATCACAAAATAATACATTCAAAGCTTTAAATTGCCTTCTTTATTTACAAAGCATCTCTGGTTTAGTACATTACACATATGAATTATGAAGATGTATTAAAAAAACTTGATCCTGTGATTACAAAGGCAGGCGAACTGATCATGGCATATCAAACTAAAGACAAAAAAATTGAATACAAAGATCAGGTTAATTTAATCACTGCTGCCGATCGAGAATCAGAAATTTTTATTTATAGTGAAATCCTTCGTCTTTTCCCTGATGATTCGATTCTGGCAGAAGAAGGTCACCAAAAACAGGGAACCTCCGGCTATACATGGGTGATCGATCCGGTTGATGGTACTACCAGCTTTGCCCACGGTTTTCCTTTTTTTTGTATTTCAGCAGGCCTGTTAAATGACCAAAGCAATGAGCCTGTTCTTGGTTTAATCTACGCACCCATGTTAAATGAAAAATTTACCGCCAGTAAAAACGGCGGAGCATTTTTAAACGGCAAACCAATTCATGTCAGTGACGTTAAAACAATGTCAAAAGCTTTGATTGGCACTGGCTTCCCTTACAATCGGCGAAATATTATGGATCGATTGATGCGGCGTCTGTCAAATTTTTTACACGAGGTTCATGATATAAGAAGAACCGGTTCGGCAGCACTTGATATATCTTATGTCGCATGTGGACGCCTTGATGCTTATTACGAAGAAGGTCTTCAACCATGGGATGTCTGCGCCGCCGCCATTGTTCTTAAAGAAGCAGGCGGATTTATTAGTAAATTTAATGGCGATAAATTTGATTTATTTTTACCAGAAACAGCTGCAAGCAATTCGTCGATACATGATGAACTTCTGTCTCTGCTTAAAACATAAAATTCCCGGAAAGTATAACGATAATTTCATCTTTAATATAATTTCTGTTAAAGAAATCATTTCTTTCTTTGAGAAATTTTATATTGCCGAAGTGATTGACGATAATAATACCAGTTAGAAATAAAATCATGAACAATACAGATCAACCGGAAAAACCCGTGATAGAAATTCTTGAAACACTTCGTGAAGATACGCGTGAATGTTCAATTGTAAATGAACCTGCAAAAATTTCATATCTTTTAAAAGAATATATACTTGGTAAACCGTTATTTATCAAGCACACATCACCTCCCGTTCAAGCGAACATCAACACCACAGATAAAGAAAATGTTTTTACAATAAATATTCAATCGAATTACGATATTCAGGAAAAGATAAATCTATACCTTACATATAAAAGACATATGGAGCTGGTCTGCAAGGTCATTGAGAAAAAAAGCAATACCTATCTTGTTAATATTTCAGAAGCCATCATCTCAAACAAACCAAGAACTTCAAAAAGATTATCAGTTGAACAACATGAAGTTTTTGGTCATCATTTCTATATTTCTAAAAACAAAATTGATGTAAATCCATTAAGTTTTTCAGTATCCAATAAAGTTCTTTTTAAAGATGCTGAACGCATTTTATCCGCCACATATCCATATATTAAAATATTTGATATGGATCCGACAAATCAAGCAATTGAAACAAAAATGATTAAAAAACACGGTAAAGGGTTTTTTATGACATCATTAACGCTGGATTCCGAAGTAGAATTTCCAGAACTTGAAACACTTCCTGTTAAAGAAGCATTGGGAGATTCTTTTGTTGAATTTAAAACAGATCTGGTAAACAAAGGAATTAAAAGCTGGCTTGTTCGTCCCATTTTGTATACAAACGTAAAAGGTGATGTTTTTCCCATTGGTTATTTTGTATTAAAAAGTTCAGATAAAAACCTTGAAGCCCAGGATTATATCAATCTGCAAGAACAGGAAACAAAAATCGTAGAACGAATTAAAGATGCAAACACCATAATCATCAATCAAAAACATCAAATATTAAACCTGTCAACCAACGGCGCCTTGATTGAAGTAGCAGATAATGAATTTCAGGAATACCTGCTGCAAAGAACAGATATGACATTTGATCTTTTGTTTAAATACATGGCTGGACTCCGATTTTATTCGAGAATTCATCATATTCATAAAAAATCAGATGGCAAATTTTTAATTGGGCTTGGTTTTCACGGTGTTGTACATACAGGTGTTGGAAGTACCGCTAAAAGCCGAAAATTCCTTGAAGATTCCCTTGGTTACTTAATCAAGCAAGGCGCAAAATTTATCTAATCTTAAATTCATCGTTAGCTTAGAGTGCGCCCCAAAACCCATCGTAGAGTAGACCCCGGCTCCCCTCGTTAAGAGTTTCACCGAGGCCCCTCGTCAAACCGTACGTGCGGTTTTCCCGCATACGGCTTTCCTGTAGTTTTCGTCTCAAGCTTT
>JAOUFY010000094.1 GCA_029857955.1 Spirochaetia bacterium | reverse complement strand
ATGCCGCTGAATACAAACATATTGTTCTTGGACTAATATTCCTTAAATACATTTCCGATGCCTTTGAAGAGCTTCACTCAAAACTAAAAAGTGGTACTGGCGATTATGCCGGCGCAGACCCGGAAGATAAGGATGAATACAAAGCTGAAAATGTTTTTTTCGTACCAGAGATTTCGCGTTGGTCTTTTTTGCAAGCTAAAGCCAAACAAACCACCATAGGTAAGGATGTAGATAACGCGATGGATGCTATCGAAAAAGACAATCCCTCGCTCAAAGATGTGCTGCCAAAAGTTTGACTATGTACTCACCCCGGCAGATATGTCGGACTGCCCGATGATGAAGATGATTTTGATTTCAAGGAACGGTTTACCAGCCTGAAGGCGGAGTTTGAGGAACAGTTAAAAGAAGAGGAAAAACTAAATGCGCTGATACTGGAAAATCTAAAAAAGGTAAAATTGGTATGAGCAAGATTATCGTCAAAGGTGTTGAAATCAATGTAATGTCGGTCAAAGATGAGGATTTTAATTATGGCGAATTCGCCCTAATTAAAAGTCAGGCTGGCTTAAACAGTTATAAAATCAGTGTCAAAGAGTGGGTTGCCAAAACCGGTGCTATTGGCCTGCGGGCTACGGCCGGTCGCTATGGCAGTACGTATGCCCATAAAGATTTAGCTTTTGAATTCGGAATGTGGATAAGCGCCGAGTATAAAATATACTTTATTAAAGAATTTCAACGTCTTAAAGACGAAGAACTGAAACAGCTCGGCTGGGATATTCGTCGTAACCTGTCCAAAATCAATTATCATATCCATACCGATGCCATCAAACAAAATCTCATTCCAGCTGAATTATCAGCGCAGCAGGCCGCTATGGTTTATGCCAGTGAAGCCGGGATGAAGCGGTAGATCAGGCAGGTGGATGGCCCTGATAATTGACCTCTTGCCATTTAACCCTTTTATTGAATTTATTTTATAAAAATTACTTGATTTTCTCGATATATTTTTTTAATAGAAATTATGATACCAATTTTTGATAATATACTAAACAAAATTACTGAAAAAAATAACATTTTTAGAATTACCGGTACTTTGGGTGTTTTAGGTTTACTTTTGATCCTGATTGCTGACTACAAAATTCTCTACATGCCATTGTCTACAAAAGAATATTCTACATCTCATACTGCTATGGCGCATAGTATTGCAGACATTTTATTTTATACAAAACTATCTGTTTTTGCAATTCCTTTTGTTTTATTTGGGCTATATCACTTTTACCTTACACTTTCAATTTCAAATAAATTACTGGCAAAAGTTACGGTTGGCGCTTATGCATTTGGATATTTAAACGCTGCTTTTTATTATGCATACCTTGCCTATATTATGTCTGCAGTCCAGTTAATTGTTCCGCTAAAGTTGAATTTACCATATATCTTAAAACATTTGTATTTTCTTTTTCAAATATTTTATTATGCAGGTATTATAGCTGGTTCTATCTTGTTTTTTTTAGGGTTAAGTTTTTTTAAAAGAATAAACTACCCTAAATGGTATATTTATTTTAACCCTCTATATCTATTGTTCATATTTCGTATTATATTAACAAATATGACTCCACCGGCGTTTAGCGGATTTTTTTTAATATCTTCTTTTACTTTGATAATGTTAATTACATTTATCTTCTCGACTGTAATTATATGGAAAAAATCTGTCAAAACCCTATTGCCTGAAGTATAGATGTTAACTTAAAACTCTAAATGAATACAAATAAAACCAGACAAACATATAGGTGTAGAAGTGATTATAATAGTTTAATCATTGTCTTTATTATTTTTGTTATACATTTAAATTTTTCTTGTAATAAAAGTATCCATGAAAACCTCATTGAGGCTGCACGTAATGGTGAGATTTCAAAAATCAAAACAATTTTAGATAATGGAGCCAATGTAAATTATCAGGACGCATCTGGAAAAACTGTTTTACATTTACTTTGTTTATTACCTTTTGTAGAAGATAACAGTCAGTCAAGCGACTCCATTTTTCTCTATCTTATAGACCATGGCAGTGATGTAAATATCGCCGATAAAAATGGAAACACGCCTTTGTTTTATTCTATTCAATCCGGTAATTACGATGTAACAGTTTTTCTTGTTAATCACGGCGCAAATGTAAATCAACGTAATAAAAATTTGCAAACACCGATGTATAATGCTGTCTCATTTATCATTTCCGGTGTTAAAGAAGTTCGAAGTATCGAGTTTGTTCGTTTTTTACATCAAGCAGGCGCTGATATTCTGGTTAAAGATAAAGAAGGTAAAAACCTGATGCACAATTCAAAAGATCCGATGATTACAGCATGGTTAATTGAACATGGTTTAAGTCCCCGCCTTAAAGATATTTATGGTAAAACCCCTCTGGATTACTCCAGCGCTGAAATTTTTAAAATGAGAGATGCCATTGCCGGCGCTGATTCCGGACCAGCATCATTAAAAAATAGTGCAAAAAATTAAAATAAAAAGTATGCGTAATAAAATTTTTACCATTATTTTTATATTGTTATCGTTTAATGAATATGCTAAAAATACAAATAACAATGCGACTTTAAAAGACCCTCAAATTTACCTGAAAAAATACTTTTTACAACAATTTGATCAACCTGTGGATATGGCTGTTTTTCCAGAATTGCTCGATGGAGAAAAGTATTTTGCTGTTGCGGAAAAAAAAGGCATCATCTACCTGATATCTCCAGCCGGATCAAAAAATAAAAATAATAAAATAGTTTTATTGGACTTTCGATCTCACACTTGTTCCGACGGATATGAAGAGGGTTTACTGGGAATTGCATTTGACCCTGAATATAAAAAAACTCATCAAATGTATATTTATTATTCTAAATGCAAGCCTTCTTCAACAAATTTAAGTCGAGTTCTTATTTCATATAAAATAAACAAGAAAAATGTAATCTTTACAGCCACTGAAAATAATATTTTAAGCATTGCTCAGCCATACAGCAATCATAATGGAGGTCACCTGGAGTTTGGAAAAGATGGTTATCTATATCTGGGAACCGGCGACGGTGGCTCAGCAGGAGACCCTCATAACAATGCACAAAACTTAAATTCTCTTTTAGGTAAAATACTTCGACTCGATGTTCATACCCATGAAAATTATCTTATTCCACCAGATAACCCTGTTCAAAAAAAAGGTAGGCCTGAAATTTTTGCATGGGGATTACGCAACCCATGGCGTTTCAGCATTGATCATGAAACAGGGCTTCTTTGGGCAGGAGATGTCGGTCAAGATTCCTACGAGGAAATATCAATTATAAAAAAAGGTGAAAACCACGGCTGGAAAATAATGGAAGGTCGACATTGTTTTTTCCCCTTGAGAAATTGTAACCGGTCAAATCTTGTTTTACCCATATATGAATATTCACATGACGAAGGACGCTCCATCATCGGAGGCTACGTTTATCGCGGAAAAGACATACCCGATCTTCAAGGTAAATATATTTTCGGAGATTATACAACTGGAAAAATCTGGTATATCAATGCGGTTGACAAACCGCAATATAAAGCCATGACTTTACTAAATACAACATTGTACATTTCAAGTTTTGCAAAAGATGATTCTGGCGAAATTTATGTATTGGACATTGATGGCGGTTATATTTATAAAATGGTTTTAAAATAATCATTAACTTCTATAATACATATAATGCAAATAAGCCGAGAAAAGCTAACATTTCATAGCTTAATATTTTTGCTTAATTAAGTCCATATTGTCTGTAATTAAAATATCAACGCCACTAGCAACAAATTTACGGAGTTGATCTTTTTCATTAACACCCCAAAGACCAACTCCACAATCCTTATCTTTAATGTATTGAATCCATTCTGAACTTGCCATTTCACTGTGTATGTGAATTGAATCCGGTTTTAATATTTTAATACATAATGGAAACCAGATGGCCGGTATTCGATTTTTATCGATTAAAACACCCGCTAAAATATCAGGATATCTTTTTCGAATACGATAAATACTCAATAAATTAAAACTGCTGATCACTACATTTTTTTCGCACTTATATTTACTGATGAGCTCGATGACTTTATCTTCGAGACCATTTTTTACATTAAACCATTCTCTCTTAATTTCAATGTTTGTAAAACATCGTTTCCCAAATTTTTTTAAATATTCCTCCAGCGTTGGCATTAAATATATTTTATTACTTTTTAACTGCAAATAATTACCGCAATTTAATTGAGAAAATTCCTCATAGTTTTGTTCTTCAATTAAACCATGACCATTTGTTGTAGTAGAGAGGTCAGGACCGTGAAAGATTACCGCTACTCCATCACGACTAAGTCTTACATCGAGTTCATGCCCTGCAAATCCCAGTTTCGTTGACGCTTGAAAAGCCTCAATTGTATTTTCAGGGATTTTACCGCGTTTTCCGTAACCCCTGTGAGTCAACAGGAGATATTTATTCGAAGGAATTCCTGCGGCCTTTAAAATGTTTTTTAAGTTAAATTTTCTTTTTTGCACGTTTTACCCTGGGTTTTTTCTTTGAAACCGTTAAACCTTTTTTTATGACATTATTTTTAGTTTTCATTTTAGTAGATTTTTTTCTCGTCGTTTCTTTTGTGTCTGATTTAACAACCCTTTTTTTACTTTTTGAAATTAAAGGTTTATTTCCAGGCATTAATTTTTCTTCTTTATTTCCTTCTCGCTCAAGCTGTTCCATTATAAAACGAACGCCGTCATTTCTCATTATAATATTAAAATGACCCAGTCCTGAATATTCCATATCATCATTTCGGCCAAGTCTTCCTTGAAACCCTGGAATGATTAAAAGATCAAAACGGCTATACAAACATTGTAAATTCGAAAATGTTTTAAAATTAATTTCATTGTTTTTTAAAAAAGATGATCCCTTAAAAAGTTGGCGACCTGCCGGTAAAAAATAAATTAAAAAAGCAAGAATTGTCCCGTAGAAAGGAGCAGATACTGCAAAAAACTTTTTTATACGATCGCGTCCCTTATAACCCATCTGGGTTCCAATTAAGGCACCAGCCGAGTGACCAATTATATAAATATCTCTCAGGTTGTTGTCGAGAATATATTGCTCCAAAATTCTCGCATTTTTTTCAAATCGGGAAAGTTGATAGGCCAGCCATGGAATATAAACTGGATGACCCTTTTTAATCAATTGTCTGCGAAGTTTTAAAAAAACAAAAGGACTTTCAAAAAGACCTGGAATTAATATTACAGGATTTCTATCACCTTCAGGTGACTCAGGAAGTCGATATATAAATCCAACTACACCATAGAGCAAAACTAAAAATGAGTTAAACGTTTCCGTAAAGATTTCTATTAATATATTCATATATTTAAAACTCTTTTTATCATACTACAACATTTCAAAATTAAACTGTCTGGATTAAAATGCAATTTCGTCTTATCTTTGCAACCAAATTCTTAAAATATGACATTAATCTTTGAGAGTTACTTTTTTAATTGCCTTCCAATAGGTTTCATGCTCAGCTTTTAAAATACGATTTGTTAAATCCGTCAACGTATCCTGTTCTAAAACCTCGACAACCGCTTGAGCAATGATCGCGCCAGAATCTACTTCTTCATTTACAAAATGAACAGTACATCCTGCAACTTTAACGCCGGCGTCTAAAGCCTGTTTCTGCGCGTTTAAACCGCGAAATGAAGGTAAAAGCGAGGGATGAATGTTTAAAATTTTTCCCTGAAAGTTTGTAAGAATATTTTTTTTAATGATACGCATATAACCGGCACATATAATCCACTCGGCTTGAGCCTGTTTTAAAACATTTACAAGTTTTTCTTCGTAATCAGAAAAGGAAGCAAATTCAGAGGGAGAAAAAGTTTCAGTTTCTATACCAGCTGCTTTTGCAATTTGCAAGCCCTGTGCCTGCATTTTATCGCTAAAAACAAGAACAACATCTAAAGGTAAACTGCCGTCTTTTACCCGCTCTAAAATGACCTGCATATTACTGCCTCGGCCGGAAATTAAAATAGCAATTTTAGGCCGGTTGCTTGAAGAATTCATTTTCCGGGAATAATTGCGTAAACTACATCTACGCTGCAAAAGCTGTCAGTAAAGGAACAATAATAAATTTTTGCTTTAATGGCGACATCGCCCTTTGTTGAAACCGGAACTTGAAATTTATTCACAGCTGAAAAATACTCATTATCTTTTTTCGCGGTTTCGCCGGAAAGTTTCAGGGGCTTTATTTCTTGAATTTTCTTTCCATATTCTGAAATAACTTTTGAAGGATCATTTTCTTTTGTGTAATTCTTGTCTAAACTATAAATTACAATTTCATGTGGGCCTTTTTTTTGAATACCAAAATCTTTTTTAATTTTCATTTCGACTTCTAAAAATTTATCTTGATTTTGTACATTTATGGTCACGGCTTTACCGTTTGAACCGAGTGCGAACAAGCCGCCGGTCAAGACTAAAACGTTTAAAAAAACCAGTGATCTATTAAAATAAAATTTCATATGAATACTTATGATCCCAAAGTATGGTGTGTCAAGGTTTTTTAATAACATTTAACATTTTGTATTTCTTAATCGTTGAGGAAGCTTTATAAAAAAATCATTATTTTTTAATATTGTGAGGAATACAAATTGTTAAGTATTGATCAATGGTTTGTGTAGAATATTTACGTAGGATCAAATTGAACCGACTTGCCAAGTAAATCCAATTTATCTGTGTTTCGCGTGCCCTGTGAGGCAGCGGTTCTCGGTGAATATTTATTGCGATTTTTCGTAATGATATTTTCTTTTGCATCCGGCCGTCTTGACTAAATCTAATGTGTATAAATGTGACCATTAGTGTTCGGTTGAATTAAATTTATTACTTTATATACAGACTCAAAAAGGATAGCTGTTTCTTAATAAACCAATATTACTAAAGGAAGGAACAGCGATGGCACATAAAAAATATTTTATTTCAGCGTTTGCAACAACAAATTTCAAGACATGATTTCGAAAGTATCTGCGGACGGTTCTT
>JAOUFY010000093.1 GCA_029857955.1 Spirochaetia bacterium | reverse complement strand
AACTGGGTAAAGACTACCCCGTGCCGGATAAGGATGACAAGCGGGCGCCGCTGGCGATCTGGTACAAGAATAACAAAAAAGACATTGCCGATTTTGAAAAACAGATGCGCCTCAAAGTACATTATGTGATCGAGCCAGAGCATCTCTGGAGCAGCATCGTGGAAATGGCGCGCACCCAGCACGACGATCTTCTGGATACGCTGTGGAAGGGGTTTAAATACATTGAAGAAAAGTCATTTGAAAGCACCTTTCAGGGTCTGTTTTCAGAGATCAATCTGCACTCTGAAAAACTGGGCAAGACTCCCAAACTTCGCAATGAAAAACTATGTAATATCGTTAAAAAAATCTCTGACGGCATTTCGCAGTTCAGCACCGATACCGACATCCTCGGCGATGCCTATGAATATCTGATCGGCCAGTTTGCCGCCGGTTCGGGCAAGAAGGCGGGCGAGTTTTATACCCCGCAGCAGATTTCTACCATTCTTTCCGAGATCGTCACGCTGGACAGCCAGGAGCCGGCCACCGGGAAAAAGAAAAAACTGAGCAAGGTTCTCGACTTTGCCTGCGGTTCCGGTTCATTGCTGTTAAACGTGCGCAAGCAGCTGGGCAAGGGCGGCATCGGCAAGATTTACGGGCAGGAAAAAAACATCACCACCTACAACCTGGCGCGTATGAACATGCTGCTGCACGGACTAAAGGACACCGAGTTTGAAATTCACCATGGCGACTCACTGTTAAACGACTGGGATGCCCTGGGCGAAATGAACCCGGCCAAAAAGCTGAAATTCGATGCCGTTGTGGCAAATCCCCCTTTCAGCTATCGCTGGGAACCAAACGATGCTCTGGGCGAGGACTTTCGTTTCAAGAATTATGGTCTTGCTCCCAAATCCGCCGCCGATTTCGCTTTTTTGTTACATGGCTTCCACTTCCTGAGCGATAGCGGCGTGATGGCGATCATTCTCCCTCATGGCGTACTGTTTCGCGGCGGCGCCGAAGAGCGTATCCGCACCAAACTGCTAAAAGACGGGCATATCGACACCGTGATTGGTTTACCCGCCAACCTGTTTTTTTCCACCGGTATCCCGGTTTGTATACTTGTACTCAAGCGCTGCAAAAAACCGGATGATGTGCTCTTTATCAATGCCAGCGAACACTTTGAAAAGGGCAAACGGCAAAACCAGCTATTGCCGGAACACATTGACAAGATCGTTTCTACCTACCAGTTCCGCAAGGAAGAAGAGCGCTACTCCCGACGCGTCTCAATGGATGAAATCGAAAAGAATGGTTATAACCTGAATATTTCGCGTTATATCAGCACGGCTGTAGACGAGGAAACGATAGATTTGAAAGCGGTTAATGCAAAGTTAAAAGAAATTGAAAAATGTGCGGCAAAGGCAGCCGAAAAGCACAATGCATTTCTCAAGGAGCTGGGCTTGCCTCCAATATAAAAACCGCCTCTGAATATGTATTAGTATATTATAATATTATATACAAATAGAAGCACTTTTTGATAACGTGCAAATTATTGAAATGTAATTAATCAGATTGCTATGAAAAACAAAAGTGTTAAACAAGTGGTCATCATTGGCGGCGGGTTCGCAGGCTTAAATGCAGCTAAAGCCCTCGTTAATCAAGACGTTTCTGTAACACTCATTGATCGCAGAAATTTTCACACTTTTCAACCACTTTTATACCAGGTCGCAACGGCAGTGTTATCGCCAGGGCAAATTGCTCAACCCATACGCCGAATACTTTTTAAGGCGCCGAATATAAAAGTCCTCATGGGAGAAATCATTGACATAGATAAAAAAGCTAAAAAAGTAATTTGTAAAAATGGCGCGAAAATCCCCTACGATTATTTAATCGTAGCCGCAGGCGCTCGACATGCCTATTTCGGCCGCACTCAATGGGAAACTCACGCTCCGGGTTTAAAAACCATCGAAGATGCTCTGGAAATTCGCCGTCGTATTTTATTTGCATTTGAACTGGCCGAACGCGAAGCCTGTCTAAACGGAACACATAAGCCCCTGCATTTTGCCATCATAGGAGGAGGGCCAACCGGTGTCGAACTTGCCGGAGCCATAGCCAACATATCAAAACGATCTCTCTCAAAAGATTTTAAATGCATAGATACCCAAAAATGCAAAATCACCCTTTATGAAGGCGCGCCGTTTATATTAGGCGTCTACCCTGAACGCATTTCGCTAAAGGCGCAAAAACAACTCACCGAACTCGGTGTTGAGGTTTGCACCAATAGCTTTATAACAGACATTAAACCGGATAAAATAAAAATTAAAAACCAATGGATCAATGTAAGCGTTGCGCTATGGGCAAGCGGAATTGAAGCCTCAAATCTTGGCAAAAAACTAACGGCAAAAACCGAAAACTCAGGCAGGGTATTTGTTGAAGCAGATCTCAGTTTGCCTGGGCATCCTGAAATTTTTGTTGTAGGCGACATGTCGCTTTGTAAAAATGAAAAAGGTGAAATCGTGCCGGCTCTGGGCGCGCCGGCCATTCAGGAAGGCCGTCTTGCCGCCGCCAATATATTACGGGATTTACAACAAAAGAAAAGACAACCGTTTCAATACAAAGACCGCGGCAGCATGGCCACCATCGGGCGGCACAGGGCAGTTGCTGAAATCGGCAAATGGTATTTTTCAGGATACTTTGCCTGGTTTTTGTGGGCGCTGGTGCATATCGTCATGCTCATGGGACTTCGGCATCAGGCCGCAGTTTTTTACGAATGGGTATGGACATATTTTACCAGAGAACGCAGCGCGCGACTGATCACGGGCGATATTGACGCAAAGATTAAAAAATCTGCTACCTCAAAAAGTAAACGCTGACTTTTTTAGGTAAAAGGGGCAAAGCCTTGCCCCTCGCTTCAAACGCCGGTTTCACATCGAAGTCCTGTGCATTTGTCAGGCGTTTTACGCTACCCCATACGTAGATGTAAATGATGCCCGTTTATTTTTAAAATATGAAAAATATAAGTAGAGTTACCAGAACAAAAGAAGAAGCAAAAACCAGTTATGACATGATGAGTAAATGGTATGATTTATTTACGAAGGTTGCCGAAAAAAAGTATAAATCAGCCGGGCTAAAAAAATTAAATGCTCAAACAGGCGAAACGGTTCTTGAAATAGGCTTTGGCACCGGAGAGTGTATAATATCTCTGGCTGAATCCGTTGGAATTTCAGGAAAAGTATATGGCATTGATCTTTCAGCGGGCATGCTCCATGTCGCTCAAAAAAAAGTGTCAAAATCGGCCATATCAGAAAGAGTTGAATTAAAGCTGGGCGATGGAGCAAACCTTCCGTTTTCAAATAAATTTTTTAATGCCGTTTTTATCAGTTTTACATTAGAATTATTTGATACACCTGAAATTCCTTTGGTTTTAGACGAGTGTAAAAGAGTTTTAAAACCAAATGGACGAATATGTATTGTTTCTATGTTAAAAGAAGAGCATGACGGATTGATGGTTAAGTTCTATGAATTTGCGCATTTAAAATTTCCAAAATATGTAGATTGCCGCCCGATCTATGTTCAAAAAAATATTGAAGATGCCGGCTTTAAAAAAATTGACAATACAGTGATGCATATGTTTGGCCTGCCGGTGGAAATTATTTTAGCGCAAAAAATGTAAGTTCTAAATTAAAAATTATTTTAATAATTTTAAATTTATCTAAAAATATTATATAGAAACAGGAGTTATTTTGATTTCCGTTTGTTATTAAAAATATATCCCGTCATGAGAATGCTAAAAGACGGCAGCCAAACCAGAAGAAGTTCACTTTTTAAAACCGTAAGCCCCCTTCCATCCATGAACCGTTTTATATTTAATGGTGACACTTCAATAAGATGAAATGGAAAAAAGTATCGTTCATTTGAAAATGGAGCAAAAAATGCGATGCCAAGACCGCCATTTGTTAAAGCATCGATCAAACCATGAGATACCATACATACAAATAGGTAGATCCAGATGGTTAAAAATCCGGTTTTTGTTTTTTTAAATATCAACGCAGACACAACGACGCTAAATGTACCTGCAAAAAACAAAGAATGTGAAAAACCTCGATGACCAAACATATGTTCATAGGGAATTCCAAGTCTAAAAGCAATCACATCAAGATCAGGTAAGATGGTAAGAAACATTCCTGTAAATAAAATGAGTTTTGATTTCCGAATGATTTTAAACCACGGAAAGAACCCAAGGGCAATTGATGGATGACTTATAATCGTTGCCATTAATTCCTAAACGGTTATGATCTCAGAAAACAAATCCGAGTCTGATTTTATCTTGGCTTCATTTCCAATGATACTTCGAACAGAATTATTAAGCCATGATTCCATACCGTCTGCCATTTCAGAAAGATCAGCTACCGTTGTATCCAGAATTTCTGAAATGACCTTTTTTGTATCTTCTGTGGTGATTCCCCGCAATTGGTTGTTCCTTGCTCGCGAACCTTTGTGCGATGCGCTCAGAAGCGGGTCAAAGCCGGAATACGCGCTGATTTTTATTTGATCAAGGGCATATTGAGAAACTTTTAAATTACGAAGAGCATCAGGAATACTTTTGTATGTCTCGTAGGTTTTCTTGACATTGGGGTCGCGATAACTAATGATTGAAAATTCGCCTGTAAATCGATTTAGTTTACTGAAATTACCATACGCTCCTCCCTGAACCCGTATTTTATTGTACAGGTAATCGCGATCTAAAAACTTCTTTAAAACTTCAAGTTTGCCTGAATACGGCAAACCAGCTTTCACGATATTGCCGCTAATACCTGCAAAAACCACATCCGCCGGCGTAGAAAATGCCTGATTTTTTTGAAAATCCGGAATTAAAATTTTCATTACCGGCAGCTTTTCGTCAGGCAATCTCGATAAAAAATTCTCCATTTGGTCTTTAATTTTTGGAGCGGCTTGCGCTTCTGCAGTAAAATGAAAAATTGAATTTTCACGCTGAATCAATTGGCGTTTTATTTCATTAAGAATATGAATGATTTTTTTAGTATCTTTACGCGCCTCGGTTTTTGTTTGTTTTAAACATTCATAGGCCGAATATCCCTGAACCATCTCATTATATTTGCCTTTATCATTAAGGTAACTTGAAAGCCTGATCAGGGCAATATGATATCCTTCAGAAGACAAGCTATACTGCACGGAGCTAAATGTTCGTTCTATTATTTCAACAAGACGTTCCGTATTGGCAAGAACTGTATTGTTAAATACATCGTTTAAAATATCAAATGTTTCATCAATGTAGCGGTTAAAGGTTTTCACCTGAAACCAGACAATCGGATTATAGCCCTGTTTTTCTTTTTGACTGTAGTTATCAAAATCGCCTGAAAATCCGCCGGTATAGATTGCAATGTCTTTGGTAAGTTGAATGTAGTCTCTTTTGCTTGTACCAATCTCGGTAAAAATCATGGTAAATAAATTTAAATAAGGCAGGTACTCCTGAGATATTTTATCCGTATGAAAACCAAAGTACATATAAGAAATACCCTGGGTTGGATTTTCCGAAATCCACAGCGGTATTTTCGTTTGATTTACGCCAAGTTCAGTTTGAACGAGCGGAAGTTTTTCAACATCCGGTTTGATGTCGCCAATACTTAATTTTGGTAATAATTTTAAATTTTCTTCAGGGTTTGGCTCAGCCTGCTTTCTTACCAGATCATTTGTTTTTTCCACAAGCGCGTTAATTTGCTCGGCAGAAAGCGAATTTTTGTATTTTAGCAATTCTTTATTTTCTGCAGCAATATCATTTTCGCCTTTTTTCGAATCAGGGGTCATTAGGTATAAAACCGATTGAGGGTTATCAAGCAGATATTTTTCAATTAACGATTCGAAATACCTTTCGTTTAACGCCCTGTTTCTCATATTTTCCATCAATTGATTTGAATCAAGTGTGGAATGTATGTCGAGATTGTAAAAATAGGAACTGATGGTTTCAATGGTATATTCCATTCCGCGTTTAGCGCTGGCATTTTCCTCACGTTTGCTAAATTCATAGCTGTTGAGTTCCGAAAGCAAAAGTTCGCGGTCAATTCCGTTTTTAACAAGATCGCCCAGAACTTTGTGATATACCTTGAGAAATTTGTCCTGTTTGTCTTCTGAAGAACCCAGTGCATACATAAATAAAAAACTGTCGAGGGTGTCATTATACATACAGCCAATTTCAGTGCCCACCTTGGCTTTTAAGAGCGCATTTTTTAAAGGTGAAGCTTCGGAATTAAACAATATGTTCGTTAATATTTCAAAGGCAATATTTTTTTCAACGTTGTTAATTTCGCCGGTATATACGCCGTACCCCAAATAAACGCCGCTGTCGTCGCCCACAGCCGGATACGTTTCTTTTACCCTTTTAAGTTCATGTATTTTTTTACCGTGATCAATCTCGGCGCTGGTTTTGCTAAAATTAAACTGACTTAAATATTTTTCATCGATGTATTTAAGCTCTTTTTCAAGATCGGCGTTACCATAAAGAACAATGGCGCTATTGCAGGGATGGTAAAATTTTTTGTGATAATCGACAAACTGCTGATAAGTCAGTTCAACAATATTTTCAGGATACCCGCCGGAACTGTATGAAAACGTAGAGTCCGGCATAAGATAGTAGCAAACCTTTTCCCACATTTTTCGAATCGGGTCGGAATATGCGCCTTTCATTTCGTTTAAAACAATGCCGTTATATGTTAAAGGTTCATCTTTACCCGTTAAATGATAATGCCATCCTTCCTGCAGAAATGTATCTTCTTCAAGTAACGGGTTTAAGGTTAAATCCAGATAAACATCCATTAAATTAAAATATTCCTTTTCATTTCGCGTAGAAAAAGGATAAATCGTTTTATCGCTGTAAGTCATGGCATTTAAAAATGTCGTGAGGCTGCCTTTAACCAGCTCCGAAAAAACATCTTTAATCGGATATTTTTTCGAACCCGACAAAGCCGAATGTTCCAAAATATGCGGAACCCCTGTCGAATCGGAAGGAGGAGTACGAAAACCGACACAAAAGCATTTGTTGTTATCGCTATTTTTTATGGCAATCAAATGATTTTTTAATGTATTGTGTCTGAAGATATAAACTTCCGAATTTATATCAGCACAGATTTTTTTTTCTTCCAGTGTAAAATTGCTATAGGTTTGATTTTCTTTAAATTCCATAATTTCTTCTTTGTTTTAATATTTTTCGATATAAATTAAATTCCGCATCAAT
>JAOUFY010000032.1 GCA_029857955.1 Spirochaetia bacterium | reverse complement strand
TCTTAAAATTGATCAGCAGCAAATTAAAAAATTTAAAGGCAATTATTCTACATTTCTTGAAAAAAAAGCTGAGATCGAAGAAATTGAGCAAAGAACAATTGCCAAACACAATAATATTTTAACCAGAGAACTTAAATGGCTCGGCAGAATGCCCAAAGCCCGCGGTACAAAACAAAAAGCGCGTATTCAATCCATTGAAATTCGTCAGGACTTTGTTGCCTCAAAAAAACCCAAAGAAGGTATGGGCAGCTTTTATTCCGCCGAAGAACGACTCGGAAAACGCATTCTCGAGGCCATCAACATTTCAAAGTCGTTTACCAAGATGAATAAAAACGGCGATTACAAAGAACTTGTTTTTCCATCGTTTACATATGAATTTCGAAAAAAAGAACGTATCGCCATAATCGGCGATAACGGCGCGGGTAAAACCACGTTTTTAAAAATTCTCATGAAAGAATTAGAGCCCGACAGCGGCAGCGTTATTCACGGTATAAATACAAAAATTGGTTATTTATCGCAAATGAACGAACCCATCGATGAAAATTTAAGCGTAATTGGCGCCGTTCGCGAAATTGCCAATTACATTGAATTTGAAGACGGTAAAAAAATCAGCGCAGCGCAGCTTCTTGATCGTTTTTTATTTCTCGGCGGCAAACATCACCAGAAAGTCAACCGGCTTTCCGGCGGCGAGCGCAGACGTCTTGACATCATCCGTATTCTCATGAATAACCCGAATTTTTTAATTCTCGATGAGCCTACAAATGACCTTGACCTGCAGACTCTGGGAATTTTTGAAGACTATCTTCTTGATTTTCCGGGCTGCCTGGTTGTAGTTTCTCACGATCGTTATTTTCTTGATAAACTTGCCGACATGCTTTTTATATTTGAAAAAGGAAAATCCATTCTAAAAATTAACGGAATTTGCAGCGATTACTTATTTCAAAAAAAATCCAACCCTGAAAACAAGTTTAAAAACAGTCCTGAAAAATCTTCAAGCGCATCTGACGAAAAAAGCAAAGACATTCAAGATAAACCTAAAAAAAGCAGTAAGCTTTCGTATAAACATGAAATTCGAAAAAATGAAATTTTAAAAGAATTGCCTCTGGTCGAAGCTGAAGTTAAGCTGCTTGGAGAAAAACTTTCGTCTGGCGAAACCGACGCTAAAAAACTTGAAGAATGGTATCAACTACAAACAAAACAGGAACAGCATTTACTGAGTTTAATGGCTGAACTTGAAGCCATCGAATCGACAATTTAAATACCTAAAGGGACGTAGCGTTCCCAAAGTCGGCGCGACTGCGCCGACAAGCCCCACGCGTATTATTGCCAAAAATACCCGCAACTGTTATTTTTATAACATGAAAGATAAAATATCCGAAAAAGAAGAAATCAAAAATGAGATCAAAGGTAATTGTTCTGATAAATCTCGAAGGAAAAAAAATATGGGCGATGGCGGCGCAATTTATGGAATGGGTTTAATCGGCGCGTTAATTTACTTCATTCAACACGCAAGTACTTTCGCAGAAGGCGTGCTTGGCGTTTTAAAGGCCATTTTTTGGCCGGGGATTTTAATTTATAAGGTGCTGGAATATTTAAAGATGTAGTTTTACATGGGATTATGGGTCATTGACACACCCTGCATAATAAAATTATTTTTTAAAACGAATGGCGATTAGTTGTTGATATCTACGCGTGGGGCAGCGAAAAACGCCGGTCGCTAGTGTTTGTGGTATTTCAATACACCAGAAGCCATTGCACATGGCTCCTTGGTAATCAATAATCGTAAATGTATCGAAATACCGGCGATTGTAGCGTGGGGCGTGCTATGCCCCTTTTTAAATCTTCATTTTAAAATTTCAGGTTATTTCCCCAGAACCTTCTTCATGGTGTTTCCAATTTCTGATGGGTTTTCAACAACATGAATACCTGCTGCTTTCATTGCGGCCATTTTACTGGCTGCAGTTCCTTCTCCGCCAGAAATGATTGCTCCGGCATGGCCCATTCTTCGGCCGGGAGGCGCGGTTTGACCGGCAATAAAACCAACCACCGGTTTTTTTACATGTGTTTTAATGTATTCGGCAGCAATTTCTTCATTTGTTCCGCCAATTTCACCAATCATGATGATGCCGTCAGTATCCGGGTCTGCATTAAACAGTTTTACAGCCTCTACATGGGGCAGACCAATGATGGGGTCTCCGCCAATACCAATGGCTGTGCTCTGACCCAAGCCAATTTGTGTTAGCTGATCAACAGCCTCATAGGTCAGCGTTCCTGAACGGGAAATGATTCCAATACGGCCTGGCTTGTGTATAAAAGCCGGCATAATTCCAATTTTACCGACGCCGGGGGTGATGATTCCAGGGCAGTTTGGCCCAATCATCACGGTTTTTGAATTACGAACAAAGCCGATTACCCTTGCCATATCGCTCACCGGAATTCCCTCGGTGATCACAACGATCAATTCAAGTCCGGCGGTAACGCCTTCCATGATCGCATCGGCTGCAAAGGCAGGCGGAACGAAAATTACCGAAGCGTTGGCGCCCGTTGCCTTTACCGCATCGTTGACGCTGTTAAAAATCGGAAGACCATGCTCCGACTTTTGACCACCCTTTCCGGGAGTTACTCCGCCTACAACTTTTGTCTTGTAATCGATCATTTGCTGCGTATGAAACGAACCTTCTTTACCGGTGATTCCCTGAACGATGATTTTTGATTTTTCTGTTAACAATACTGCCATATATTTTCCTTTAATTAAGCCATGCTTCTTTGCGACTTGGTTATTTTTCTTCTTTTATTTCTTGATTGCCTCGACGATCTTCTGGGCGCCTTCTGCCATGGTGGCGACAACGATCATTTCTATACCGCTTTTTCTCAATATTTCACGGGCTTCTTCTGCGTTGGTTCCTGAAAGTCTAACAACCAGCGGCACATGAATGTTTACATTTTTTGCCGCCTCGACAATGCCGTTTGCAATTCGATCACAACGAACAATACCGCCAAAAATATTTACAAAAATAGCTTTGACATTTTTATCTGACAAAATCAATTTAAAACCATTGGTTACAGTAACGGGGTTTGCTCCGCCTCCAACATCCAGAAAATTTGCAGGAAACGATCCATAATATTTAATGATGTCCATAGTGGCCATCGCCAGACCGGCGCCGTTAACCATACAGCCAACTTCGCCGTCAAGTTTTACATAGTTTAAATTAGACTTCGAAGCTTCTACTTCCAAAGGATCTTCTTCGGTAATATCCCTTAAATCAGGATGTTCTGGGTGGCGATATTGAGCGTTATCATCAAAATCCAGTTTACAGTCAAGAGGTAAAACCCGTCCGTCGCCCGTTGTAATTAAAGGGTTTATTTCAATCATCGACGCATCTTCTTTTTCGTACGCAGTCCATAAGCCCATAAGCACCTTAATGGCCTGCTTGGCGTAATCGCCGTCAAGTCCAAGAGCAAAGGCTAGTCGCGATGCCTGCCAACGCTGCAAGCCCAGATTGGGTTCAATCGTTTCAGTTATAATTTTTTCAGGAGATTTTTCGGCAATTTCTTCGATATCCATGCCGCCTTCGGTAGATACCATGATTACGGGTTTAGAACTTTTACGGTCAAGTGTAATACCGACATAGTATTCGTGTTTAATGTCCATCCCCTCTTCGATAAGTAGTTTTAAAACCTTCTTGCCTTCAGGGCCGGTTTGGTGAGTTACCAGATTCATTCCTAGTATTTTACCGGCAATTTCGGCCGCTTCCGCGGCAGATTTTGCAAGCTTTACGCCGCCGCCTTTTCCTCGTCCGCCGGCATGGATTTGCGCCTTAACAACCACAACGGGCGTTCCAAGTTTGCCATAAATTTCGGAGCCTTCGGCAGCTTTGTCCGTTACAAATCCTTTAGGGGTTATAATTCCATACTTTTTTAAAATTTCTTTAGCTTGATACTCATGTACTTTCATAGAAGACAACCTTCTTTTTAAAGAGACTTGGTCAAACGAAATTTGGTTTGTTAAATGCCAAAAAAGGGGGAGCGCGTCATAATGAAGTAATTATAATGCCGCAGTGCCAGTTTATACTTCTTTTCGGCAAAAAAACATTGTAATTGTCTTTAACAAAATAATTTCTGTCTTATGAAACTTATTGTAAACTTTAAGCATGACTTTGAAGAATACATGAGACAAACCTTGATTTCTAATAACTTTAAAAATATTCCCGACGGCAGAGAAAAGTTATATGTTCACTACATCAATGCCATGAATCGGCGAATAGTCTCGCATAAACGAAAAATTTTAAAATCCGGTGTTTTTAATTGCCCGAAAAACTTTCGCACCGGCTTGCAATATCTGGAAGATGCCGTCATCAAAGGAAAAAATTTACTTCCATGGCAGAGTAAAAATATCTTAAACAGCGGTTATAATGACGAAATGTGCAATGACTGGGGAATTTATCATCTGCATCTTGGCGAAACGAAAGAAGATGAATCTGATTTTATAAAACGGACCAGACTTGTACTTTATTGTCTCATTGATCTTCATGCCGTTTATTTTATTCAAATTTTAGAACATGGTAAAATACATATCAACGAAATTGTTGAAATTGCAGAAAAAAACTGGCCCGATGTATTATATCAAAATAAAAATAGAAATCCTGGTGTATCTAACATAACTGCAAAGATTGAAAACCTTCAAGCATCATTATTGAAATATGAAAACTACGTTAAAGAAAATTTTGAACAATTTGCACGGCAAATTAAACGAATAATTCATATCGAAGCAGCAGAACTTGAATTTCATTTATTTATAGATCCCCAATCAAATATTGCCTATGCTGAAGAATTAAATTCAAAAATACATTTTAAACTGGGGTTGCTTTAGTACCGTGTCTTTTTGATTTGTTCCGCTTACGCGAAATAAATTCGAGGGGGTGTCATTTGGTAAAGCATTTCTTTTCAGCGTTACGCGCAATGTACAACCTTTTTACAAAGTCGTTCCCGCTTACGTTATAAGGCCGTTGACAAGATAGATTCAATTTCCTGGGCGCCAAGACGCTTTGAAGTTGGAATTATGCTGTTTAACTTGGAAATATCAATAGCAATTTCAGAAATATGATCTCTATTTATATAAAACTCCTGCAAGCTTGTTGGTAAATTCATAGTTACAAACAATTTACGAATAGCTTCGATTGCCCCGATAGCGGCTTCTGCAACAGAAACTCCCTCTGTACTTTCATTCATAGAGCGCGCTATAAGAACAAATCGATTTGACGATGATGTAAGATAATATTCCATCACATAGGGAATCATCAATGAAAGCGCCTGATGAAAACTTATTTTGGTTTTAATCCCAAGTACTTGAGCGATAGACCAATTTAATCCGTTGGGACTTGTCATCAAACAGGAGCCGATCATGATGGACATCCAATACATCATTCGTATTGTTCGTTCATGACCGGGATCTTTATAATACCCCTGCATTTCAATTGACATGATTTCAACCACTTTAAATAAAAGTGTATCTGTAATCAGATTGTTTTGAGTATGAATGATACTCTCAATAGCTGAGGCAAGCAATGCTCCTGAAATTCGGGCAACATCGTCTGATTTTAAAAAATTACAAAGTACCGTGTCAATAAAGCATATTTTAGGATATATTTTTTCCGATGAAAAAACTTTACGTATGCCATTTTGTGCATCAATGATTGAAAAATAAGCGGTGATTTCTTCGCCAAGACACGGTTCAATTGGAATTGTAATTACCGGTAACGGATCTTGAATTGTCTGCGACAACGGATTAAAAAGATCCTCTGCAAAAAAAGAATTTGTAGCCAATACAGAAATTGCCTTGGCTGCATTCATTGTCTCGATTCCGCCATAGGCAATGATGCAGTCCACATGTGATCTTTTGGCAAAAAATGTAGCGCTGTCAATTTGTTCAGTATCGGGAACACCGATTATTTCATCGTGAACTATACAACCGCCGGTTCTGGAATTAATGCTTTCGCGAATATTCTTCAATCCAACAGGATTTTGATTTTCTTTTCGAAGATTTAAAATAAGAAATCTATTGCCGTAATTTTTTATTTCTTCGGCCATTTTATTAGACGAAGTTTCAAAAATAACTTTTGAAGGAGAATAAAAGTCAAACCATCTTTTATCCAGCACGCCGGATTACCAGGAGATTATATTCTCAATAAAGTCTGAGCTATTTTTTCAGCAACTTTATCTAAAATTTCATTATCAGGTTTATCATAATCACCGCGGTGAAGTTTTTCACGAACTTCATTTACTCTATCCATACGGACATCCGCAGTTGCCTTTACTGTTTCAGTAGCGCGTGAAATCACCTTGGCTTCTTGAGCCTCTTGTGAAATGGATACAACATCCTCGCCGCCTGATTTTTTAACCTCTTTGGCCTTTTGATTCTGGAACTGATCCGTTCCGCTAATCTTGTTTATATTACCTATTCGATCTATCACCATACTTAACTCCTGTGACACCTGTAAGTTTTATAAAAAAACTCTTATGCCTTAAAGCGGGCAAACATATTTGCAAACCTGCTTTTAAAACCGTTACTCTTGTGGAAAACTCTTAAACCTGTACTTAATTTAGAGTTTTGTGGAGTTTCGCCGTCACAACACCATTTAAAAAATACAAATTTTTATATTCCCTAACAACAGTATCGGAATATTTTATTAATAGTTTAACAATTTTTTCGAATTTCATAAAAAATGCATGATTATGTCCCGTATTTTCAAAATTATTTAAAAACTTAACGTTTTAAGTTATAACATTCTTTAAATAGTAAAATACGCATGATTCTTTAAAAATTACTTTTTATGAACATAAATGATAAACTCTCCGCGTTTTTTTTCAGCCCATTCTATGGCTTTTTCAAGAGTTCCCCAGAACATTTCTTCATGTTGCTTGGTCAACTCCCTAATGATAAACGTCTCTACATTACCCCATAAATTATGAATAGCTGTCAACAACTTTATCAACCTGTGAACAGATTCATAAAAACACACTGTACCCTGAAATTCCTGATATAAGGAAAGGGTTTTATCTCTGCGTCCTGATTTAGGAGAAATAAATCCTAAATATAAAAGGGGTTCAAGCGGAATCGGCGCAATACTCATACCAGCGATCATCGCCGATGCCCCCGGAATTGCCCTGACCTGAATACCTTCTTCATGGGCTTTTCGAACAATGTGATAACCCGGATCTGAAATTCTGGGAGTTCCTGCGTCTGTAACCATCGCAATACTTTTACCTTCGTTTAACTTTTTAATAAGTCCGTCAGATGAGTGAACCTCGTTATATGAATAATACGCCATTAAAACAGCCCGAGTTTCAAAACCAACCCGTCTTTTTAAATCCATAAACTTTCCAGTATGCTCGCAGGCAATGATATCTACCTGTTGAAATATTTCAACGGCATGAAATGTGATATCTTTAGAATTTCCGATAGGAACCGCCACCAAATACAAAATACCTTTCATAATACCTTCTTGGCGGAATAATTAAAAAAAAAGTATTGCATGGTTAATGGCATTTGAAATAAAAATTACCCTACAATGTACTATTCAGGCTGTTTTCTCCGGGTTTATTGAACTCAGAAATTTTTTTTCTCGCCTTTCGATCATGCTCAATCAAGGCATTAAATGAATCGGTATAATCGTTTCTTGCATTCCAGATAACCCATCCGTCTCCGCCGGCATCATCAACGGCCTCCATCTGGGCTTTGACATAACTCGACAAATTTTTTCCAGATGTTTCAATTTTCCATGAAAAACCCTGTATGTAGGCAACAATTCTGGTTTTTTTGCATCGCTGTAAACTTTTTTGAACGCCTTCTTTCACCGTTTCATATGGATGGGCAATGCGATATTCGTCATTTGTGTAGTGTGATGGATATAACATAGGATAAATGGTATCGATATATTCTGAAAAGTTCTCCAGTTTTTGCCCGATATGATCATCTTCATTGAGAGTTACCCTGCCAAATAAATCAGCCGAAAGAAAAATCGATAATGAATTGGCTTTTTCCTGGGTTTTCTTAAGAATCTGGTTGATGATTCGGTACTTAAAATTTAATGGCAGTTTCTCCATTTCAGCGCTGTCAGCATAACGAATGTAATCGAGCTGAACCTCCATAAACCCCTGATGGGCGGCAGCATCCATCACATCCAGTAAATTTTCGATGTAGCCCTCCGCAGGCGTTTTTGTTCGTAAACCGCCTAAAAATACGACAATCCTGGCAATCGGAAAAATTCCTGCTTTTTTAATCATTTCGACATGCTCACGAGGAATCATTTCATTTTGAACATCAATAACAAAGGTATTTATGTTTGCTTGTTTTGCCTTTTCAATAAATCGAACAAGAGCAGCCGGTGAAGCGGCAGTATGGTTAGAAAGATATAAACCGCGAACAAATTCCGGAATCGGGATATTGTAAATATCCATTTTAATATTATCAAAATTTTGATTAACATTAATGTTAACATTACGTTTCTCTAATTTTATATTTTCAGAAGATTTTTCCTGTGTAGAAACCAATGATTTTTGTAAAGAAGGTTCTGGGACTTTATTAAAACTATTTTCCAGACTATCTTCATTATAACTTGATATCAAATACGGTGAATTGACATTCAATAACGATGCTTTGCGAAAACTATAGGGTATATGTACGCATGTCATACTTCCATACAAACAAATTGCCGTAATTGCACATAAAATACTTCGTCCCATACATGTCCATTATCGGCTGAATTATTTTTTTTTAAACAAAATTGCCAAGATCACGTCCCAAAACTTGGACGCGCTCTTTCAAGTACAGGGATGTACCGGCATTTTTGTGTGCTGAGCGCATAAAAATATAGATTATTTCTAAACTCAGCTGTTTCAATGAAGATTTTACTTAAAATAAGTTTGTTCTTGACTGTGGAATTCCATTATAATTTACTAATAATAAAAATTACTCCTGAATAATATAAAATATGAAAGCTTAAAGCAAAGTTTCATAGAAAAAAACCATGTTAACCACTGATAATTTATATGATCGCCAAAAAGAAACCCGTGAAATGTTCAACCGGATAGCAAAAACATACGATCCTTTAAATCGTGGCCTGAGTTTTGGCATTGATAGTTTATGGAGAAAAAAGGCCATATCTCATATGGAGATTGCTGAAAATTCAATTATTCTCGATGTAGCAACCGGTACAGGCGACCTTGCCTTTTTAGCATTAAAAAAAAACGCTGCCCGGGTAATTGGAATTGACCCTGCCTATGAAATGATTCGAAAAACAAATGAAAAACTAACAGCATATTCAAAAAAGTTTTTCGCCATTGAAAGTTTCGGCGAATATCTCCCTCTAGCTGAAGATTACTTTACCCATATCATGATTTCCTATGGTATTCGAAATATTACAGATCGTCCTCTTGCCTTGAAGGAATTTTACAGAGTTTTACGGCCAGGCGGAAGATTTGCCATACTTGAATTTTCAAAAACAATTCTTCCATTAGCTCAAACTTTTTATAATATTTACTTTCGTTATATCTTAACAAAAATTGGCGGATGGGTAAGCGGCGATCGAAAAGCATATGAATATTTTCATGATTCCGTATCGAGGTTTCCTGCAAAAGAAGAATTTATAAAAGAATGTATCGATGCCGGTTTTGGTATAATTTCTGTTAAATCCATGTCTTTTGGCGTTTGCACTTTTTATCTGTTTCAGAAATAAACTATTTGACGCAGTAATTTTTAATATCATGATGATTTAAATGAAACGAATTTTGGCATTTTTTTTCTGGGTCATCTGGATGACTCTCTACAACACCATTACTTTTTCATCTGCTGCAATTGCCCTGGTTATCAGTATTTTTTTAACAGAGAAACACGGCTTTTATCTAAGGTATGCCGTAAAAATCTGGTCAAAAGTTGGGTTTATAACTGCTTTTTGCCCTGTAACTATAATTGGAAAAGAAAACATGGTGAATGAACCATCCGTTATAATTGCAAATCATCAATCTACTTTAGATATTCTTATTCTGTCCGGTTATTTACCCCTTGATTTTTTATTTTTTTCTAAAAAAGAAGTTTTTTTTATTCCATTTGTCGGTCAGCTCATGAAAAAAATGGGTTATGTTTCTGTTGACAGAAAAAACCCCAAAAAAGCCGCATCATCAATTCGAAACGCCATTGAAAAAATCAGACTAAATAACCGCGTATTGGTTTTTCCCGAAGGAACTCGCAGTGATACTCCTTCAGACTTTCTTCCTTTCAAACCTGGCTCTCTTATAATTGCCAGAATGGGCAAAGTGCCCATTTTACCGGTGGTGATTTATGGAACCAGTAAAATTTTGCCGGTAAATAAATCTTTCTATATGTTACCAAACAAGGCTGTCATTTCCATTATGAAACCAATCCATGCAGATGATCCATTACACCCTGCAAATGCAAAATCAATACAAGAAGAAGATCAGTTACTCGATGAGCTAAGAAAAAAAATGAACCTGGTTTATAAAAATCTTGAAAATGAACTGGAAAAGAAAAGGTAAGTCAGCATGGGCTCTAATCATTCCCAATGTATCCGAGTACGAATTCTTGCCACTTAGTAAAGTATTAGGAAACCATGCCGTAGAAATTCTTTTTAATTTAAATCTTAAGTGGCAAAAAGAAATCTTCACATTTATTAAAAAAAATCTTCCTGCAAAAGTTAATCCAGATTTTTTTATATTTTTGCAAATTGAAAATAATGACTTAAAAAAATATATTAAAGTACAAGTCAAAAAAGAACTTGATCCTTTTAAAATTAAACTTCGTGCGAGTATCCCGGAACCGCCCAAAACGCTGAATACAAAAGAAAAAAAAATAAATGATGCCCTCAAAGAAATGATTTATCCAAAAAACTCTACAGCCGGAAAAATGAAAAATATTTTTGAACATCTTTTAAAAAAGTATAATCGCGTGACTGTCTGGAATCTTGAGTCGCTGGTTCTTGCGCCGGAGCATTTTTCACAAATTTCTTCAGCAAATTCACCTGCTGGAACTTTATTCTCGTTAACCAGCCCTCACAACCGACTTGTATTATTAAGTTATAATTTTGAAAGCATTGACGACATGCAAAAAATGAAAATAAAAAAAAATACAATTCCGGCAATTTATGACTTAAAGTCTCTTCAAGAAATAATTTATAATTTCAGTACAATGAATACAACTTTATCACAAAAGCGTACAGAAGAATTATCTACCGCAATTCAAACTATTCACCAAAATCTTCCTTAGTATCTGATTTTTTATGTAAAATTTCAAATGTATTTATTTTCCAGAATTTTTTTTCTTTTACAAGATGAATCGTGGCTTCTTTATATTTAACAACAGACTTTAAATCGTTTACTTCGACACCAATATACTCCGTATCAACAATATGGCTTACAGGAAAAAGAACATTGTCGCTGCCCATTCCTGATGAATTTAAATTCATATTAAATTTTATGTAGTCAGTCATCTTTAAATCAATCAAGCTATTCGGAGCCATATTCATTTTTTCAGCCAGGTCCTGTCTATATTGAACGTCTAAAGTTTTAAATTGATGACGCAATGCTTCTAAGCTATGATCCATTTTTTTTATTGCAGAAGAGCTCAACAAGCGTAAAAAATTATCAGGATTTTTTTCATTGTAAAACTGGGCAGCTTTTATGACAATTTGCTCGGGCGATCCTGATTCGATATCTTTAAACTTGTCACACTTAAAATTGATTATACCAAAACCAATGAATAAAAAAGCTAATATTTTAATTTTGTAATTTTTCATAATTTAATCTCTATTTAATCATCGAAAAGTTAAACTTCTTTTCATTTCTAAATTTATATCCATACCCTTTAGATAATTTCCAATTTGCTACTTGATATTGTTGATGATTTAATGTGTCAATCGAAATCCAACGATTAATTGGGGAGCCGCTATTTTTTGGCAAGTCGCTTTAATTTTGCCATATAAAATCCATCACTGTTTAAAAAAAGTTCTTTTTTCGAAGGCTGGGGAGCAACAACCTCATTGTTAATATATTCCGTTGACGGATATATATTCAGCTCTTCTATAAATTGCCAGTCTTTGCCGGCCGGAGAATTTAAAAAAATATCTATTTGTTTTTGATTTTCCGACGGAAAAATAGAACAAGTTGAATAAACCATAATGCCTCCTTTTGCCGTCATTGACGAATAATTTTGTATGATCTCTTGTTGAGTTTCCAGCAAACGAGACATTTCATCAAACGTTAGTTTCCATTTCGTATCAGGACTTCGCCGTAAAACACCTGTACCAGTACAGGGAACATCCAAAAGAAGGCGGTCAGCGCTTTCAAACAAACGCTTTATAATCTTATTCGATGTTATGATCCTGGTTTCAATGATATCCGCGCCGGCTCGTGAAGCCCGCTGACGAAGAGGCGTCAAACGCCAGTCATTTTTATCGAGTGCGATAATTTTACCTTTGTTATGCATTAAAGAAGCCATGTGAAGCGATTTTCCGCCTCCTCCGGCACATGCATCGATCACCCTCATTCCAGGCTCAACTTCAAGAAAAGGAACTATTTTTTGAGAACCAAGATCTTGAACTTCAAAAAATCCGGCTTTAAAAGCTGTAGTAATAAAAACATTTTTTCTTTCTTTAAGCCGTAATGCATTCTCGTCGTTTACAGTCTCAGTAAAAACCTCTTCTTTTTGTAATTCTTTAACAAGGGTTTCGCGATTTGTTTTTATTTGATTAATCCTGAGATAGACACTCGCTGGAGCATTTAATGCATTTAAAACAGTCGCCCACTTGCTGCCAAGTTCTTTTTCGCCAGTTGCATCAAGCCAATCTGGAATTGATTCTTTGATCGATCGAATACTTTCTGTAGAATCAAGAGACTGCCATGCACGAAGCGGCTCCACATTAAACTTTATTTTTAAATCATAAATATTTTTACCCGTATTTATAATCGAAAAAACATTTTGTTGTGTATTTGAATTTCGAATCAACCACCAGGCATACCACATTTTTTCAATTCGTTCATACGTAAGAAAATTTTGATCAAGATAACTATCCGTTTCGATAAAATTTTCAGCTGTGAAAGCGACAGAGAAAAGACGTCGACGCCACCGTACACACTCATAAACGCTTTCAGCAAAAAAACGCCTGTCCCGAGCTCCCCATTTCGGATGTGACTTCAACGTAATTTCAACAATTTTGTCGGCATAACGTCCATTTTTAAAAATTTCTATTAGCGCTTCGGTGATACCTTTAATTAAGTGCGGATGAAGCTTTGAAATTGACATTGTTGTTTATACTTCCAAAAATTGACAGTTTACTTTATATATAATGTCCTATCTTATTCGATAGACTTGACGCACATGCAAATTTTAATGAAAAATTTCGCCGCCGATAATTTATGAAAAGATTTTAAAAACATGAAAAAATCCTCTTATTTTTTCATGTTTTCCCGATATTAATATAAATTTCTAAAAGTTTTTGGAGAAAAAATGGACATAGCTTCAATCATTGGTCTTGCAGGTGGATTAATTACCGTCATTATAGGAATTATAACCTCTGGATTACCCTTTGCATTAATCGTAGATTTTGCATCGGTAGTTATTACATTCGGGGGAGCATTTGCAGCCCTGGTTATGTCAGTACCAATGGGGCAATTTCTTAAAACCTTGGTATTTTTTAATCAAATATTTAAAAAAAATCCTTTTAATATGGGTCAGCAAATCTTACAAATCGTAAGTTTTGGAGAAAAAGCTCGACGAGACGGTTTATTGGCATTAGAAGACGAAATCGAAGGCATCAAAGAGGCTTTTTTTAAAAAATCCCTTCAACTGGTAGTCGATGGTACCGATCCTGAGTTGGTTCGAAACATCATGGATATTGAGGTTGAATCACTTTCTGCACGTCATGGTGACAATAGAAAAGTTTTTGATATTTTGGCAAACATGGGACCATCGTTTGGAATGTTAGGAACTCTTATTGGTCTTGTGGCGATGCTTCAAAATCTGGGAGCCGGAGACCCTGCCATGATTGGTAAAGGTATGGGTATCGCCCTTATAACTTCTCTTTACGGATCTTTTCTGGCAAACGTAATTGCCATACCCACCGCCAATAAATTAAAAGCAAAAACAGATGAAGAATTAACATTAAAACAAATCATGCTTGAGGGAGTTTTAAGCATACAGGCCGGCGACAATCCGCGAGTAATATCAGAAAAACTTAGAGGATACATCAGCCCTGAAGAACAAAAAGGTCTGCAAGAGCTTGAAAAAGACTAATCAAACAAATTCATAATTTATATGGCCAAAAAAAAAGCAAAATGTAACTGCCCTGATCCGCCACCAGTCTGGTTAACCAGCTGGGGCGACATGACAACGCTGATGTTAACATTCTTTGTAATCATCGTTGGTAAACCTTCAGAACCCCTTGATTTTCGAATCGTTATGTCGGCATTTAAAGGCTCGCTCGGTCTCTTTCAAGGAGGTCAGACACTTTCTGCCGGTAAACTCGAACACATGGGTATGACGATAACATCAATGCCTGCACAAGATACAGGACGTGGTCTTGCGAAAGCAACTAAAGTTGCCACAGAAATTTTTAAACCTGAAATTAAAGCCAGGAAAATCAGCGTTGTCCAGGACGAACGCGGAATTGTCATCAGCCTTATTGGCGATAACTACTTTGCGCATGGTTCAGCCCTGTTAACTTCTGAAGGAAAAAATGTCCTGAGTAAAATATCTCCCCTCCTTCGCGAAATCAACGCATTTATTCGCATCGAGGGACATACCAACGATTCACTTACTCCTGATAAAAACAAGTATGAAACAAACTGGGAACTTGGCGCAATGAGAGCGCTGAATTCTCTGAGATTTTTAAATGAATTTGAAGATGTTGAACCCGGAAAAATGTCAGCGGTTACCTATGGCAAATACCGCCCTATTTCAAAATCAAAAACGCCAGAAGGCCGCGCTTTAAATCGTCGTGTTGACATTGTCATACTTACAGACATGCCATATAAACGCGACTATAAAGATGAATTTTTACCAGGTAGCAGAGTCCCCACCATAGAATTTAAACCATAAAAAAGTTCACGATTTTTATGGATTTCTACCCTGAAGATTTTTTAAATTTAGCAGGGTTTGCCGATAATCTTCTCTTTTTTCAAAATCTTTGGGATAACTTTTTCTAAAAAGACTCACAGCAGATTGAAGCTGGGCAATGGCTTCTTTTCGTTTCCCTGTTGAACTGTACATTCCCGCTAAAATAAGATACCCGTCGACTTTAGCAGGAAGAAATGTTTGATATTCCTTGACCAGAATTATACCCTTCTCTCGATATTCTCGATCAGACGATTCAATTTTTTCAGAATTGACACTGAATTTTGATTTTGAGCCAAAACCATAAAAATACAACAACCCAAGTTCCAGTTTAGCGCGATGATAATCAGGATTTACCGATAGAGCCTTTAGAAAAGCAGCTTCAGCATTATTACGATACGTTTCCTCCCAGTTTTGCTTGCGGGCAAGGCTCCCCAGACAAAGCGCCTGAATAAAAAATATTTCCTCATTGAGATAACCCAGGTCGATGGCTTTTTGAAGATTATCTACACAGGGTTGGTACATCTCCATGCCGGCATAGGCTTCGCCAATTTTACGATACAATTTTGCCTCTTTAAGACCGGCTTCCACTTTTTCATTGATTATATCTTCATATTTTATAATTTCTTTTTCCCATTCTGCAATTTGTTTTGTCTTGTCAGGATCAAGACCGTAGCGTTTAATGACAAGATCACGCTGCCATTTAGACAATGTTTCGCTTGCTTTTTCACAGGATGACACAGAAAATGCAAAAAGTAAAAATGAAATCTGTAAAACCTTCATTATGGAAATATCCTCATCATTAAAACTTCCTCATTTTTGTTGTTTATAAAATGCAATTCAACATTTGAAGATGAGTTTACACTTTCAATACTAAAATTAAACATTTTTTCTTCATGAGCTCTCATTGTTTTTGGAATCAATTCAAACGATTTTACCAAAATGTTTCCGGTATCCAGGTCTTTTATCTCCCAAAAAAAAGCATCCGGCGTAAAGGTCTCTTTTAGTTTCATCATGGTTAAATTACATGTTTTTTCAGGAACACATTCTGTTTTAATAGACCAATCTTTCCAATCCATTGTCTTATACACCGGTTCTGTCAAATTTTTGACATTCATTTCTTTTTTTGATTTCATTAATCCGGGTATTTTAAGCATTAAAAAAATAGTAGCCATTAAAATTCCAATATTTGCAAATTGCAGAAGATACGATTTCTTTTTTTTCTCTATTTCTTTCTTGGCGGCATTTTCCAGTTTTTGGCGTAATTCACCAGGGCTCTTACTGTAATATTTCATACTATAAATCAGTTTTTATAAGCTTATCTCTAAGGAAAACAATTTTTTTTCCGGACTTTTTTAAACAACACAATTTGGGGCGTAGCACGCCCCTACGGGGTTGTCTAATAAGTCAAAATTTGAACCGCGAAGACGCAAAGAATGCAAAGGAATTAAAGAAAATGATAAGAAAAATCCCTTTATTACTTTACTTTGCGCCCTTCGCGCCTTTGCGGTGAGACTTTTTAGACAGCCCCTTTACCCCACGCAAAATTTATGTGTAAATCAAAGAAAATTTGCGCCCACAATCAGAGAAAACGTGAGCGACCAGCATGACATTAAAGGCATTGTGACCAGAAGATCCCTCGCTACCTTATAAAATTGCTGGTTATGCTGTGTCAAAATCTAAAAATTGTTAGTGAAAAAAAAATATGTGATTCTCGCATTGGCGGCATTATTTATATTCAGACTGGTTTACGGATTAAGCTCAGAATTTTGGTTTATCGATCAGCTTCAGGTTTTTTTAATAGGACTTAAATTTTACAGTTCTCATTTGTGGCCGTATTTTGGTCCCGATCTGGTTTATACCGAAACCCAAATTCCCGGGGCTCTGCTGGGATTACTTGTTGGTCTGCCCCTTTTTATTTTTCCCTCGCCGGAATCATCTTTTATTTTTGTAAATGTACTGACATTTGGCAGCCTTTCTTTTTTTGCGTGGTATACTCATAAAAGAATCCCGGAATTACCGGGATGGTTTGTCTGGCTGTTTATTATGACATCGCCCTGGACATTGTTTAACGGAACAGGCGTTTTTAATTTATCGTTTTTATTGGCATTCTCGGTTGTTTTTTTTATTTGCTTTATTGATTCTGTGTTTATTTATAAAGATAAAATTATTCCAGAAAATTTATCATTTTTTTTAACCGGTTTAACGCTTGGATGCGCAATGCAGCTACATTTATCATGGGTTTTGCTTATGCCGTTTATCGCCTACAATTTTTTTCAACAATTGATTCATAATCAACGTAAGGTGTTATATAATACACTCTGGGTTATTACGGGTTTTGTCATACCTCTAGCAATGATTGCCCCGACATTTATCGAGTATGGCCTTTATGGAACCGGCGGTACAGAGAAAAATATTATTTTTAACATTTCAAATTTTAAAAATATATTTATAATTCTTGCCCGATTTTTATCTTTTGCAGCATTTGAGGTTCCCTATGTTCTTGGCCCGGATACCGCATCGCGTGTGGCTGTGGTAAAAAACCATATCTGGATGGCTCCATTTACGATCTTTCTTTTACCTGCAGGTATAATTCAAGTGCTGTATTATATTTACAGCTTTTTTACATATTTAAAAAAAATCAACAATTCTAAAGAAGAATCTGCAAGCCAGACCGATCAATGGAAAAAAATAATCATTTTAACTTTAAGTTCTTTTTTATTGATTTTTTCCAGCTTTTTCTTTTCAGTTAAAGGACCGGCATCTCACACTTTTTATATTATGTTACCAATTGCTATGTTTTATGCATTTCATACTTATAGTTTACTTGTTAAAAAAACATTTTTTAAAAAACTTGCTCTTCTTTATTTTATATGCGGATTTATTTTTCACGCAGGTTTAATATTGGATAATTTTAACACAAGGTCAATTTATAAAGATCGTCAAAAAGTCCAAAAGGCCATTGACGAAAAAAATTATAAAATACTCGGTATCCGAAGATCTGATATCTGGGGTCGGGGATATTAAATCTTACAACAGCATAAAACAACATCCTACGATAATCGTAGGAATAATTGCCGCGCCAAATAATCCCAAAGGTGAAACGCCATTTTCAAAAAACTCGCCAAGAATAGATTGACCTGCCGGATTTGGAGCATTTGCAATTACGGTTAATCCTCCTCCGGTAACGGCTCCGACCATAACAGAATATTTCAGTGAATCGCTGAGATTTGGTACAAGGCTGCTTAAGTAGGTAATGGCAGCATTATCATTAAATGAAGTTAGAATACTTGCGCCTATCATCAATGGTAACTCCGTTAAACTGTTCAATACAGGCGCAAGCCACCATCCCTGAAGCCCGCCATGAATGACCAGAGCAGAAAGAAAAAAGCCGACCATGACAGGTCCCCGCAAATTGTTTCGATTTTGATGGTGTAAAGTTGCCTGAAAAAAACCAAGGTAAAATAAAAACCCGCCTATGAACAATACTGTATGGTGAGCATTTATCACTGTCCATGCCATAAAAAAAACATGGAAAAATGTAACCCAAATGGGAACAACTTCCCTGCGTTCGTCCCAGTGAATTATAGCCTGAATGTTCTCAGCTTTTTTTTCAAGCCTGGAAAATTCTTTTGCAAAAAGAAGAAGATAAAGTAAATTATTAATTAAAATACCAATAACCGCTTTCCAGCCAATGTGCGTTAACATAAAAGTAAGTCCCCACCCCCATTTTCCGGCTACCATTAAAACAGGCGGAGCGGCAAAATGAGAAAGGGTTCCGCCAACAGAAACATTTACAAATAAAAGTCCAATTGTGGCATATGCAAATTTTTTACGAGGTTTTAAATCATAAAACTGTTTCGCCAGCAAAAGAGCTGAAATCGTCATTGCTCCAGGCTCTGTTATGACGGAACCAAGTAATGGCCCAACGCTTAAAATCGTAAACCACCATGCAGCCGGTGACTTGCGCCCCAAATTTGCCAATACCTCCAAAATTCTCTCTGACAACCTTACGATTGGTCTAGCCGAAGCCAGGGTCATGATGATAACAACAAACATCGGCTCATTAAAGCTGACCTTCTCACCAATGTAATTTAAAAAAGTATCCCAGTTAAAGTAGTAAACAAAGGCGCCTGCAAGAATAACCACCCAGATACCAAAAATAGCTTCAACCTCGCCTAAAAAATGAAAAATATGCGCTTTAAAATCAACTTCGTCAAAAGTATAACCAGAATATTGTGGTTTACCGGCGGCTTCTTGTTTAGCAAGCCGTGCCTGATGCTTTTTTTCCAGCTTATGAGAAATCGCCATAAACTTATTTGCTGTAAAAGAATGTAAAATAGCCATTAAAAAAATAATGGATGCCGCCAGATTAAATGGTTCTTTACTGATTCGGTTTGCCAAAATTTGATAAACATCTGTAAATTGTGAATCATCATAACTATCGAGAGACTTTGGTATAGTTTCGCTCAAGGAGCTTTGAGATAGTTCGTTTCCGTTTAAAACAGAAATTGATAAAAACATTAAAATACAAACGCTAAAAACCCTTATCTTCAACATGTAATCTCCATTTGGTTTATGGACTATGATATTTTAAGTCCGTTTTGACCTTTTAATTTTTAATTTTAGAATGTTTTTTTCTGCTAAGTTTTTATTTTTAAGTCGATGTTTTAATATGAAGTTAGGGCGTATTTATTTTTTTGTGCTATTTTTGGGGTTTTCTACTTTTTTTTGTATAAAAAATCCTGGTAGTTTCTCTTTTAATTCTGTAAATGAAAAAAAATTTACTGAATTTCAAAAAAAAATGTATGTTCCAAGAGAGTTTAGAAAGTACAATGCTCCAATACAATTTAATGAAAATCGAAGTCTGTGGTTTGCTTATAAACCAGGAAAAATTAATTATAAAAGCCCCTACGCTGTATCTCTCTCGAAAAAAAGTCTTGGATGGATTGAAATCGACTTAAAAAATATTCATCTTTCTAAAACAATTGGTTATATTGTCGATGATTATCCTGAATTAAAGTATGGCAAATATCTGTTAACCGTAGCTTTAGAGCACAACATATTGGATTCTATTGAATTTGAAATCCTTAAAGAAGGAGATCAAAAAGACGATTTTATCGATTACGATCTTCCTCTTAGCGTTGTTTTAGATTCTGATGCTGATGACTTAAGGGCTCTTTCAAGAGAATAGCAAATTCCTTTAAAAAACATCTCAATACCTGTAAAATTTTTTTATTTTTAAGGATATTGATAAGAGGCGGTAATTGTAAATGTTACCTGCTTTTAAAGGAATTGTATGTACACTCAAAAAAATAAAATTTTCAATATTTCTGACGTGCCAATTCACGACAGACCGCGTGAGAAAATAAAATCTAAAGGTATTGGAGCCTTGACTGATGCAGAACTAATAGCCGTTTTTTTAAACAGCGGTACTCAAAAAATTAATGTTTTAAAACTAGCCGAACTGGTCAGCCATGTTGTCGATACAAGCGATCGCGATCGATTGTTTGAAAATCTAGTTAAAATTCATGGTATCGGCGAAGCAAGAGCCCTTTCTATTTGTGCTGTCATTGAATTTGTACGCAGAAAAATTTTTCCGGCTTCTCGAAAAATAAATACACCGGTCGATATTTTTTCATGGCTTCGACCCTATTGCGAAAAAAAACAGGAACACTTTATTGTTTTTACCATTAACGGAGCAAATGAAATATTATCTCGCAGGGTTGTCACCGTAGGTCTTTTAAACAGCTCGCAAGTTCACCCAAGAGAGGTGTTTGCTGATGCCATCGCCGATCGGGCAGCTGCCGTCGTTTTAGCGCATAACCACCCTTCTGGAAATAATGAACCAAGCATAGAAGATCTCAACGTAACAAAAAAATTAAAAAGCGCCGGAGAAATCCTGGGTGTTTCTGTTTTAGACCATATCATTTTTTCTGAAAATGGGTATACCAGTTTTTTAGAACGAAAACTTCTATAATAAACTTTGCTTGATGGTGTATATTTGTTTAATCAATTGACGCCCATGTCAATTGTATCTGAAAATAAAATAGAACTTCCAGAAGAACTTGAAAGCGCATTTCAGGAAATTTCAAGGGGATGCGAAGAAATATTACCCTTAAATCAATTTCGAGCGAAATTACTGGAAAGCTATAATACTAAAATCCCCTTAAAAATAAAAGCCGGCTTTGATCCAACTGCGCCGGACTTGCATCTTGGGCATACAGTACTTTTACAAAAACTGAAAGTTTTTCAGGAGCTTGGCCATACTGTAAATTTTTTAATCGGCGACTATACGGGAATGATCGGCGACCCGACCGGAAAATCAGAAACAAGAAAACCGCTTTCAGCGGAAGAAATTTTAAAAAATGCCCAGACATATAAAGAACAAGTATTTAAAATACTGGATCCTGAAAAAACCAAAGTTGTCTTTAATTCAGCCTGGCTTGAAAAAATGGAATTAAAATCTTTGATTTCACTGACGGCAAAATTCACCGTAGCAAGAATGCTCGAACGAGACGATTTTTCTAAACGTTACCAGAGCGGTCAGCCCATCTCTATCGTAGAATTTTTATACCCTTTACTTCAGGGATACGATTCCGTAGCCATGCAGGCCGATGTTGAACTTGGCGGCACCGATCAAAAGTTTAACCTGCTGGTCGGCCGAGATCTTCAAACACAATACAATCAACCGGCACAGTGCATCATCACACTGCCTTTACTGGTAGGTCTTGACGGCGAAAAAAAAATGAGCAAATCACTTGGCAATTACATTGGAATTCAAGATCAACCTATCGATGTTTTTGGTAAATTAATGAGCATAAGCGATACTTTAATGTGGAATTATTATGATCTTTTGTCATCTTTAAGTATATTGGATATTCAAAGTATTAAAGACAGGGTAGCCGGGGGATCACTGCATCCGAAAGAAGCCAAAAAAAATCTGGCAATGGAAATTACAGAACGGTTTTCCACAAAAGAAGTGATGGAAGAAGCCGTAAGACAATGGGAAAAAATTCACAGTGTAGAAAATCGGGGAATTCCAGACGATATTGAAACCTGGAAACCCGACCCCGGCGACTTAAACGATGGTAAAATAAGTATTCTTAACGCGTTGAGACTTTCAGGAATGACCGCTTCAAATGGGGAAGCAAAACGACTCATTCTTTCCAGCGGTGTTCATAAACAAGTTGATGAAAACAATTTTGAAACAATCAAAGATGACAAAATTTTACTTGGTTCGGGCAAACATTTATTTAGACTTGGCAAACGAAAGTTTATTATAATACATATATAACTCTTAAATTCGTAAGGAGGTAAATATCTAACGAGTTTGTGACCAAATAATATGAGTGATTTTAACAAAAATACCGTAGATGAAGTTTTAAATTATGTCAGACCGCCGAAGGTATGTCTATGTAAATCCGTCACGAAAGAGCAAATCATCAATTCTATTCATCGGGGCAATCACACTCTCGAAGCCATCGCGATCGACACGCTTGCTACAACCGGCTGCGGAACCTGCAAACCGCAAGTTCAAAAAATTCTAGAGGATACATTAAATTCCTGAGGGGTAGGCAGAGACCGCGGCTCTGCCGAAGGGGCAGATTGCCCCTTTTAAATTTTAAAATCAGTAAAATAAAAAATCCGTCAAAAATGGCAATAAATGATTTTCAGTACTCGTATGATTTGAAAACCATCTTGTATTAATTATATGAACCGCTTTTCTTTTTACATAATTTTTTCATTTTTATTGTCATCCCGTGTATTTGGAATTTCGGGCATTGATTTAAACCATGGCGAAAGTTTTACCGTCAATGAAACTGTCGGCGCCGCGGTTTATTCCGGATCACTTGAAGATTCTTTTGAAAGTCTGGTTTCCCGTCCCGAGGCGTTTAAGCCCGTCACGAAAAACATGGACGACTGGTTTGATGTTTCCAGGCCGGCTTACTGGATTAAAGTCCATATTTTGGGTAACGAATCAAAAGAACGCTGGATCATTAAAGAAAGATTTCAAACAAATATTTGGGATCATGTCAATGTTTTTTCTACCTGCGAGGGCAGCAAAGTTCAACATAGCGGACTTATGGTCGCCGTAAAAAACCGCGCCATAAAAAATGGAATTTTAATGTTTTCTGTGCCAGACTGCCTCCATGCCCAGGATTTATATATTCAAATGTTTTCGCTGCATTCACAAAACATTTCAAAAGATGAATTTATTGTTGAAAAAGAAAAAGCAGCAAATAATCAACTGGCTCAACACTACTACATTCAGGGAATTTATCTTGGCATTGTCGCGATTATGGCTATTTATAACTTTTTTTTATTTTTATCCTTGAAGGATAAAAGTTATATTTATTATGTTTTATTTATCGCTTCTTTTGCACTTTTATGGAGCTCTTTTTTCGGTATCAGCTCTGAGTTTTTCTGGCCCCAATCAACAGAGTGGAATGTTACCAGTACGTTTTATTTAACGGCGCTTTCTGCCATGTTTGGCACATTGTTTGTAATCAGTTATTTAAATACGCCAAAAAATTTGCCCATCATTAATAAAATTTTAGTTTTTAACTGCGTCTTGTATGTTGTCTGCTCGATTTCAGGATGGTTCCATTTCTGGGGGTTTGCCCAGAATCTTCTGGCCATTGTTTCTCTGGTTTCGGTATCTTTTTTTTTAATAGCCGCTCTTCAACTGATGCTGAAAGGATATCGTCCCGCCTACTATCTTTTTTTTGCATGGTTTCTTCTTATTATTGGAATTTTTATGTATTCCCTTGTTTTTTTAAAAGTTCTGCCATATAACTTTTTTGCTGTTTATGGAGTCGAAATTGGTTCGGTTTTTGATGTCGCTCTTTTATCTTTTGGTCTGGCTGATCGCATAAATATAATCAACAGGGAAAAAGACGAAATTAAATCGGCCGCCATTGAAAATGAACACCGGTTAATGCTTTTAAAAGCCCGAAATGATGTCATGGAAATGGATCTGGAAATGGCGCGCGAAATACAGGAAAGTATGATTACACGGGTTCCCTTTCCACACATTTCTACGCTGTTTTTACCCATGGAAAAAATCGGGGGAGATTTTTATGATCTTGTCGCGCTCGATGAATATCGAACGGGTATATTTTTTGCCGATGTTTCAGGACATGGCGTGCCGGCGGCTCTCATAACAGCCATGTTAAAATCCGTTATCTCCAACGAAGTCGAGGCCAGAAAAACAACAGGAAAAACGTCCTGGCTTGACGATACCGAAGCTTTTATGATTCACTTAAACAGGATTTTTCCTATGGATATTTTCAGGCGATTTCTCTCTGCCATCTACGGAATTTACGACACTCGTCAGAAGTTGTTTACCTGGTCTTCGGCGGCGCATCCGCCCATGATGATCTTTCATGGTAATGCCGCAGATGAATTATCGGAAATGTCTTTTGTAAATATGTCTCCCCAGGGGCCTCCGGTTGGGGTAATTGATAGCGATAAAATAAAACCAGGCGTATACGCGTCTAAAACCATATCTTTAAAAAATGGCGATCGAATTTTAATGTATAGCGACGGCTTGATGGATGAAGTCGATTATACCTATGAAAACCAAAATCTTGGTATGCAGTCGTTTAAAAATAATTCTTTGTATCCTCTTTTGCAGAATTTCTCAAAGTTAAATATTTATGAGTGTATGGATGCCCTTGAAAATTTCTTGTCGACACTTCATTCTTCCAGCGATCAAACTGACGATATTTGTGCCGTGCTGATAGATGCCGGATGACCAGGGCAGTCAATATTTTCCAGTAAACCATTTTCACCGGTCGTTTTTAGAATTTTTTTATGCAAAATCACCCCTTGGGGTGATGTTTTGAAACGTATTGTCTAAAAAAAAACTTGACCATGGCAGTTATACGTGTTAGTATATTTCTTCTACAGAAATTTATAGAGTTTTTATGAAACCCCTAAATACAAAATTTATCATTTCCATATTGGTCTGGATTACTGCATTTTTATCCGCTGCACCGCATCTGGCGGCTGACGATGTCAAAAAACCGCAACTTGTCAAACGACGCGTGGTTATTTTTGATTTTGTCAACACCCAGAAAGCGGCCGAATATAGCTATCTGGAAGACACCATCGCCGATGCTTTTTTAGAACCGCTCGATAAAACGAGAAACTTTGAAATGTTGCCGCGGTCAGACTGGAAAAAGCTAACCGAGTCCGGAGAATTTAAAAAAGAAGACGCTGCCCGCGAAGATACGGCAACCAGAGCCGGCAAAAAGCTCGAAGTTGATGTGGTCGTTATAGGCAGTTTTGCCGCCTTAAGCGACCACATGCAAATTTTTGCCAAGGCCGTTGAAATTCCCAGCGGGCGCATTATTTTAACTCGTACAAAGTCTGTACCGTTGGATAGTTACATGTTTGATTCGATCTCAAAGCTGGCCGAAGAAATGAGTTTTGCCATGAAAGACAAACTGCCCCCCATGGAACAAAAAGTGGTTACGCGTATGATACACGACACCTCGGTTACCTTTGGCGGTATGATCTGGCGTAATGCGCTTTTGCCAGGACTGGGTCATGTCTATGCCGGCCAAAAGCGCGGTTGGATATACATGGGTTTATGGGGAGTTTCTGCCGGCGCTATGACGTATTTTTTTATCGACTACGGCAACAAGTTAAAAATTTACCAAACCGCTACCAGCGGACTGGAAGCCAAATATGCTGCCGCTAATTTTTCATCGAAAATGCGCGGCTACTCTCTGGCAGCTCTGGCAATGGTTTACGTGGTCAACATCACCGATACGTTGATCTTTGGAAAGGGCTACGAAAAAATCGCACTTGACCAGGTAAATCGTGAATTTTTGGCCATCTCCTCGCCCGAAATTTCAGGAGACCGAACCGGAGTTTACACTGGATGGCAAATTCAAATGAAATTTTAAATCATTGCTTTGGAGCAAAAATATGTATAATAACACACAAATCAAACCGCGAAGGCGCAAAGAACACGAAGGAATTGAAGAAATACTTTATATCTTTATTTTGCGTCCATGGCGCCCTGGCGGTCAAATTATTTTGTTGTTTTCATTTTTTGTGTTATTCGCTTTCAACTGCGATCTTTACACCGATATCAAACACCGCGCAGATCATATTGCCGGGCGCGATACTCCGCTTTTAATACCCGCAGCGCCTACGGGCATTACGGCAACGCCTTCAGACGCGCAGATTACCATTTCGTGGCAGCCGGTTATCGACGCCGATTCATATAACATTTACTGGAGTAATGGCGTGGGTTTAACCATGTCTTCAGGAAACAAAGTTAGCGGCGCAAGCTTGCCATACACACATTCAGGATTAATTAACGGCGCGGCGTATTACTACCTGGTAACGGCGGTAAATGCCATGGGCGAAAGCGCGCCTTCGGGAATCAGCGGGGCAACACCCAACACGGTAGCGCCGGGAGCGCCCGCAAATGTAAGCGCCTCGCCGGGAGATTCTAAAATCACGATTTCGTGGAGTCCGGTGAGCGGCGCGACTTCGTATAATATTTACTGGGACGCGATTACCGGCATTACCATAAATTCCAACAAACTATCAAACAAAACCTCGCCGTTTGTTCACAGCGGCCCTCTGGTGATCAACGGCACCATGTATTACTACAAAGTCAGTGCGGTAAACAGCGGCGGCGAAACGCTGTCTCTCGAAGTCAGCGCCAGACCGCACATAACATCGATTCTGTACAACAGCAGCCTTTTTGGAATTCTTCAGGAATCTGTCAATGCCGGCAGCGGCGCCGCTACTTCACCTGCATTTGCGATCACCAAAAGCAGCGTTGGCCAGAGTTCTGGCGTTGAGGCGGCCGCCAGCGTGAATTTTAAAAACCAGTCGGGGTTTTTTCATTAAATAAGAAGGAGAATAAAAATGAAGAAAATAAATAATTTGGCAGTAATCGTATGGAACGGTCGTGACCGTTCCATACGATTACGGATCATTGGTGTTGTATTGATGATATGGGTGTTTTTGCCCATGCAAATTACCGCGGCGCCGCCGCAGACCATCAATTACCAGGGCTATTTGACCGACAACCTGGGCGTGGCTAAAAACGGAACCTTTGCCATGGTGTTTTCTATTTACAACGTTTCTACCGCCGGCGTGGCTCTTTGGACCGAGACCCAGGCAACGGTTACGGTGGCCAACGGATTGTACAGCGTGGTTTTGGGCTCGGTAACGCCCATCAATTTGCCCTTTGACGTGCCGTATTTTTTAGGCATCAAGGTCAGCACCGATGCCGAAATGACGCCGCGCACAACATTAGCCAGCGTGCCTTATGCCTTTAACGCAGCATCTACGCCGCCCGGTATGATTTCTGCCTACGGCGGCGCCACCGCACCCACGGGTTATTTATTGTGCCAGGGACAAGCTGTTAGCCGTACCACCTATGCGGCGCTTTTTGCCGTCATTGGCACAACCTTTGGAGCTGGCGATGGAACCACCACCTTTAACCTGCCAGATTTGCGCGGAATTTTTGCCCGCGGGGCCGGGACAAATGGTACATTGTTAAAAGCCAATGGCGGGACTATGACCGGCGGCTCGGTAGGCTTGCTGGCAAATGATAAAATGCAAGGGCATTGGCATACTGGAAAAAATGGTTTTCTTAATGCTGGCACAGCAGGAACATTGTACGAAATAAATAATGCATATACTATAAATGGAGGTAATATCGGCATTACCAGTCCAATTACCGATGGTACAAACGGCACGCCGCGCACAGGCGATGAAACCGCGCCGGCGTCGTTGTCGGTGAATTACATCATCAAATATTGACCCGTATGTAGGGAACGGTCGCACTTCGATACGCCGCCGGTCGCTGAGTAGGGCAAAGCCCGTATGAAAACCATGCTTCGCATGAACGAAGCGCGGCTACTCAGTGACCGCACCGTTCCCTTCAACAGGGTGGTTCGTAAAAAACGTCAGGGGCAGCGCGAAACCGTGTTCGCGCGAAGGGGCAGGCTTGCCCCTTTTTTTAAATTTATCCTTGTCGGGTGTTGACATGTATCAGATATTGATGTAGTTTATAGTAAACAGGTTAAATGGTAGCTAATCCATTGCAGGGAGATTATATTGCCAACGATTTTTATCGAAGGGCCATACCGGTTTTTTTTCTATGCCGGTGACCGTTATGAACCCAGACTCGTTCATAGAGCGCGATGAAAAAATTGCAAAATTCTGGCTTGATCCGGTCAGAATTCAAACAAGTGGCGGATTTACCCGCGCAGAAATTGCGCTACTGGAAAAATTGGTAAACCAACATAATAAGATATTTCAGGAGAAATGGGATGCATACTTTAACGGTTGATACAAAATTACCTGCGGTGGAAAAAATTGCGGTTACTGAAGATACCATAAGCGTTGACCTGAGCGATGGCCGGACAATTTCCGTGCCGCTTGCATGGTATCCGAGGTTGCTTCATGGCAATACAAAAGAAAGAAATAATTGGCGTATCATTGCCAGGGGACAGGGCATTCACTGGGCAGAGCTGGATGAAGACATCAGCGTTACCAATCTTTTGATGGGACAACCCTCCGGAGAGAGTCAAACGTCATTTCAAAACTGGCTATCCTCCAGATGATTCTTCATTGCCACCGACACTGTAAACGGCACGCCGCGCACAGGCGATGAAACCCGGCGTCGTTGTCGGTGAATTATATAATTAAATATTGACCCGGGGCTGTCTAAAAAGTCTCACCGCAAAGGCGCGATGGCAGCCATTCTCGGTGAATGGGCGGGATTTTTATATAAGGAAGTAGCGGTGGTTTTTTTATTCAACGTCGATAGGGAGCGGCTACTTTTTAGTAAGAAAATAGTGCGTTATATACAGTCGAAGAATTTGATATTGGTCGCATGAAACCCTTAAAAGAAGAATCAAAACTTCCCAAAGACA
>JAOUFY010000092.1 GCA_029857955.1 Spirochaetia bacterium | reverse complement strand
CATAATCAAAAGAAGACTTGTTATATAAAGAACTTTACGAAAAATTATCGACGTTGAATAAAAAAACCACCGCTACTTCCTTATATAAAAATCCCACCCATTCACCGAGAATGGCTGCTTTGCCGCCCATTTGAAATTGAAAATTGAATTGACGCTCTGATAGAACAATTTGCTTACATGACTTATAAACATTTTAGAGTGTCAAAACAATAAACGAACAGCATTTCATACATCATCACTATGTTTACATTAAACATTCCCAAGACACCAGAAAGACTACAGGTTGCCTCACAATTGCTTAAAATTCTAGCTTTGTTTGGTATTGCAGTTACAATTATTGACTACATAAACCAAAATTACATCGTTGCTGCCAGCGCGCTTGTCATTTGTATTATTTCCCTTGGCGGTTTATTTCTTGGGCTGTTGCCGCGGTACAAAATGTTACCGCTGTATATCGGTACATGGCTGATGATTTTAATGTACTTGTTGGGATCATTTACGCAGATGCCATTTCATCTCGATAAAGCGGTATGGATCATTGTGTTTCCTTTTGCTTTTTTTTATATGACCGGCTTGCGTGTCGGCTTGTTGATTTCCTCTATTAGCCTTTTACTTATACCCATAAACTACTGGCTTTTTCCTTTTTACAGTCAGGTCGAAAGAATATCAAGGTACAGTCTCACACAAATTATCATGGCTTTTGCATTAAGTATGATTCTGGCTTTTAAATATGAGCAAATTCGCTCAAAGCAAGAAGCGTTGCTTAAAAATTCATCCGAAAGTGATCCGCTCACAGGAATGTTGAACCGACGAGGTTTTGCTGTAGCATCTGTTCCCGTATTACAACAGGCAGAACGCAGTCAACAGGCGTTTGCGGTTGCCATGATCGATCTGGATAACTTCAAGATGGTCAATGATATTCAAGGACATTCAGCCGGAGATAAATTACTTCAAGAAATTTCCTCGTTGCTGCGTTTGCATACGCGCAGCGCTGACATTATTGCACGGTGGGGCGGCGAAGAGTTCGTCTTGCTCTTGGTGCATAGTGATTTAAATGGCGCTTCTTTCGTAAGTGAAAAAATCCGTTCAAAAATTGAATCACATTCCTTTTCCTGCGGGAAAATAACTGCCAGTATAGGGGTTTCTCTTCGACAGCCACACGAAACACTTGAAGATACACTTAAACGAGCCGACCTGGCAATGTACGAAGCCAAGCAGACCGGCAAAAACAGGGTAGTATTTGATTCTAATGTAAAACCAGTCTGATATTGAAATCTCATTGCTTTGAGAAAACTAAAAATGTAAATCAGATTTATACAACGGTTGTAGAAATATTAGCGTTGAAGTTGCAAAGAAATTGTCCAATATATTTGATATATCGATGGCAAGACTAATAAAATAGCCATCACTATTTCAAAAACTCTATATCGGGGTTGTCTAATAAGTCAAAATTTGAACTCTCGATTTTATCGCCCTCAACGAGGCTGGTTGTGCGTCAATTTGTATTTTGGGGGGAATTTTAAAATAAAAACGCCCATTCCTGGGCGCTTTTATTGCCTTTTTTAAAAAAGGTCTCTGCATTTAAATGCTTACTGAAGCTTTATACTTGCAGTACCAGTGGTGCCGCCATATGCTGCTGTTGTATCCAGATAAATCATCAGAGTACCTGCAGTTGGCGCGGTAAAAGTAAAAACCCCGTTAGCGGTTTTTGAGTCATTTGTGCGTGCTTTATACAAATTTACTGACCACCCGCCTGTTGTATCGCTCATAATTACGCCGTTTAAGCCAGCTGATATCAAGACTGAGGCTGTCTCGCCCGCGATTGTTTGCGCCCAAAAATCATGTACGGTAAGCGTATATGTTGTACCAGCTGTTACCGTAGCTTTATACCATGTTGGCCCCGTTAAATTAAGTCCATAGTTAGTTCCCAGGGTTATGGCAGTAGCCCCGGTTACTTTTGCTGTCCAGTTTGGATCGGACAGAGTAAACACGTCAACCGCTTCGGTAGAGGTTGTTGCTGTTGACCAACTTTGGGGACCAGTTGCGTTAATCCATGCAGTGACTGAGGTTTCCGTATAATTGGCAACACCGCCATTGTCTTTAAGAGCAACATTGTTTTGTACGTCGTCTATTTGAACAACTAAAATACTTGCCGTATTGGTAGACGCAAACACCTGCGGGATTACCAAATTCATTGTACAGGTAAATGGAGCCATCGAGTTGCAAGTACCAGGGCCATAAACGCCAGCGCCACCCCCACCAATGGGAGTATTACCTATACCGTAAGCTAAATAACCTCCCGCCATTTGTTCTGAACCAGTGACAACCACGGTTAGCGTATCGTTAGGTATAAATGCCCCGCCTGCGCCTGTTCCTGCATTGGTAATAACAATGCTGTTAATGACCGGCGGGGTTGCGTCTTCGCCTGTGTTTACCAGCACAAAGCTTTTTACAGCAACGGTACTGCTTCCTTGCGCCACATTATTTATAGACACATTATAGTTGGTAGTTACTGTCCCTGTGGTATCATACGCGCTTATGAGATATGGAGTAGCGCCGCTTGTGGCATTAATCGCATGAACACGTATTGTGCCTGCAAATTTTGTCGGGACAAATGTTAAGGCGCCAGTATAAACCCCCGTTGTGCCAACTTCTGTCATTGTAATAGGCGACGATCCATACCTATGATCAACGCCTGCAAGCGCTACAGAAACCCCTATTAAACCTGTAGCGCCAAGAGCTGCTGTAATGGTTACACCGGTTGTATCTGCCATGTTGATTTTGCTATGGCTGACCTCCACACAACTCAACGCAAAAGCACCTGTTGCCGTAAGTGTGCAAGGCGCCAAAGCGTTTGGCGTAGTTGAGCCAGTAGGTACTACGCGGGTGGCTGTTGTGGTTCCGCCAGTTGTGGTCCCGATGATTGTGTTTCCGCTGGTTGTTCCGCTGGTTGTTCCGCCGGGTGCACAACTACCTGATAGCAAGACAAGAGAGAGAGAGAGAGAGACGAAAATAATTTTTTAGAAAACATTTTCATATTTTCCTCCTTGTTGTTAATGCCTGAATGATAATTTTCTATTTTGATTTGGCATTTGTTAGTCAATATATATCAGCTAATCTCTTTTACAATATTTTTTTACCAAAATGTCAATAACTATATCTTTTTACTGCGAGTCCAGGAGGAAAAGCTTGAGCCTTTAAAAATGTGGTTGAGCAATTACGACAATGCATTAGAAGATAAATTGTCTTAAAAGCAGATCCCGTTGTTAGAAAGCAGAATCGAGAAACCCGATGCGCCGTTAGGCGTCGAAGATTGTACCCGTTAGATGATGAAAACCGTAAAATATTAAGCGTGACATGGATGTCACGCGACTTATCCAGACATTTTCTAAATCCAACCATAAATTTGCATGTTTTATAAAAGATACGGTAATCGTGGATTATAATAAATATAAAATATTATTGACACTTAAATTCAGTGTATATACTATGTTTATACTCAGGGAGTATTGATATGGATGCGATAATAAAAAAATGGGGCAATAGTTTAGGTATCAGAATACCAAACTCAATAGCCAAGGAATTAAATTTAGAAAATGGATCTCATGTGGAAATTATTGATGAGGATGGAAAGATATTAATATTACCTCATGAGCGTAAAAACTTGATTGATAAATTAAAAAAGATTACTGCAAGTAATATCCACGAAGAGATTTCAACCGGATATAACGTGGGTAAAGAAGAATGGTAAAAACCAATCAATACATTCCAAATCGTGGAGATATAGTTTGGTTAAATTTTGATCCACAAGCTGGTCATGAACAAAAAGGTAAAAGGCCCGCCATCGTTCTATCTCCAAAAGAATATAATGAAAAAGCTGGACTTGCCTTATTTTGTCCAATTACCAGCAAAGTTAAAAATTATCCTTTTGAAGTCAAGATTGATGGTGAAATTGATGGTGTAATTCTATCTGACCAATTAAAGAGTTTGGACTGGCGAAAACGTATGGCTGAATATATTATGAAGGCAGGTGCTCAAACTCTAAAAGAAGTGCAAGAGAACATTCATATGCTACTATTTTAAAATTGTACAGTTTGTTTATCCTCAATCGAATTTGTAAGGGATGCGTGGCGGTACAATGGCAAAATTTAATTATCTTTAATAGGTGACCAATCTTTAAACGATCTTGGCGCTCTTTCTTTCCGCACAACGCTTACGAATGCTGGAATATTTTATAACTTTACCGACTAATGTTTTATAGATTTGCGATAGGTATTTAATTCATTTAAAAGCCAGTCTCTGGTTTTTATGGGAGCGTTGTTTTTACATTTAACCGTGTAGTGTTGATCACTCATTGTGCTTTTCGTTGCCGAATACTCGATAAATTGCTCTGTCGTTGAGATTTTATCTTTAAAGTAATCATACTTTTTTTGTATATGAGCAAGAGCATCTACTCCATTATAATCAGTACCATTTCGGTTAATCACACACGGGGAATTTTTTACAAAGTTTAGCAAATGTTCAACTTCATGCTTTTGTTTTTCGGGAACATCGGCGTATATAAAATTAGTTAACAAGAAAAAAGTCGAATAATAAATGTATTTATTGATTTTAAAAAAAAGCTTGTTTTTGTTTATCATAGCGATAACGTTTAACTATAAACGCGCCGCGTAAACTATTTAACATAACAACCGCTACTATGGTAACGGTTGCTATGCGATTTTTTGAAACTTCATATTTTTAAAAGACTTCGTATTTTATTGCTTATTTTGGAAATCTCAATTTTATACTCTGCAGTTAATAATGTAGAAGTCATATGGTTGTTTGGAGAATGAAAAGTATTCTCGCCCTTATGGCCTGCAAATGCAGTTTGAAATGTTTCAGTTTTATAACTTATGTTCATGGTAAATCTCCTTATTTTTTAATCTAACCTATGTAAGCAAACAATATGCCATAACTTCAAATGATAAAATTTTAACCATATGTTGCATATTAGTCATTATGTGTATATTTTATACATAATTTCGTACAATAGAAGATATTTTAAACATCGGGGGTGGCGTAAGCCGTTTGGCTGAAGCCAGGGGGTATAGGAAGATCCAAAGAACATCAAATCAAAAACCCCCTTTTTTTTAAACAGGCGGTTTATGAGCAAGAAATATATCATTGACAGACTTTTTCTGCCCGATAATAAAAATTATGAAAAACCTGATCGTTGTATGGTTAACCATGTTGGTTTCTCATTTCATTTACAGTCCAATTTTCAGTCAAAATCGTGTCGTTGAAAATGCAAACGATGCACAAAAAGAAATTTTAAAAAGGGAAGTATTGAAGCATTATGAAAAATATAATATTGCTGATATTCGAGCCATTGAAAATGACATGTCGGTTAATTTGCCCGTAGCACTTGGTCGTCTTCAAAATATGCTCAATACGTTTTATCAAGATCATCCCGCCAGACCTGTGGATGTCGATGATCTTGATTTTAATAGTCCATTAAAAAATCAACGGGACCCTGACTATAAGCTTGATAAAAAAAATCAAGCGAATCTGGATAAACTTCGTGAAAAACAGGCGCCTCATTTAATTAAAAATGCGCCAAATATTTTTGAATTGCACCTTGCGATGGCCCGTGGTTTGCGCGATGCTGAAAAAAAGGGGGTTATCTTTACCAAGAATCCTTTTCGATCTTCTTTTCATTTCATCACTGCGCTTCGTTATCGTACGTTAAAATTAACGCCGGAAGTCTGGATCGATGCAGATCGCCTGAACCTGCTAAATGATCCGAAACAAAATGCAGATGCTGATAACTATATCAAGACTGCAACTGATTTAAGCAATGCCCGTCAGGATTATGATCAAACGAAACGAAGGTTATACGTTCAGGAAGATGAATTGATTCCACAATTTAAAGATCCAGGTAATAACCCTGCCTATAAAACCAATCAACAAACTTTGTCAGATCTAGAAAACAAGATTTCGCTGCTTGAGCAAGAGATGAAAAAGCAAGATGCTGTTTATGAGGGCTATGCTGAATCATGGAATCGCGACTCTGCCAATGTTTTGCTTGAATTTGCTGATGTTGTGAATTCAATTGATGAGACTATTCGCGACCGTGAAAAGATTTTAAATTCGGCAGAATACTACCGGAGCAATTATGACGGTACCTTTAAACAAAACTGGAAACTCGAATCTAGAAAAATGGCTTATGTGGATTTACTGGAAACTGCTTCATTACTTGACCCTGAAAATCCGATCACGCCGGAATTGTTAGCCCGGGAATATAAATCGGCAGGGGATGATTCTCTTGCCATCAGTTCATTTGAAAAATCTCTGGCATACAATGAAAGATCTACAAATAAACTAACCCCGCAACAGCTTGCTTCCATATATCATGATCTTGGCGGTCTTTATTACAATACACGTCGCTATGTAGATTCAGCCTTTTATTATGAAAAAGCATATGAGTTGGATAAAAGCGAAGAATTGGAATATCAACTGGCCAAAATTCATGTGGAAAATACGGGAAACTATGAGCGAGCCAGGGAATTGATTGAAAAATTAATTACAAAGGTTCCTGTTACCGCGAACATTGATGATCAAGAAAAGGTTGCCGGTGTTTTTAAGTATAGTTATAATTTAAATTCATATCTGAGTTATATTTATGAAAAAACCGGAGAAGAAAAATTAACCCTGGAGACTTTAAAAAAATCGGCGTCAATACATTCTCAATTTGAAAATCTTGTTTTTCAAAATTACGAGCAATTGAGAAAAAAAGAAAAAATCATGTTCGACAGCCGCTTGAAATTTAATCAGGAACCAAATGAAATCAACATGCAGGCATTTTATCAGTCGCAGCAGGATTATCAGGATCAAAAAAATATGATCCAGCGTATTGAATCTATGAGAAAATCAATCAATTTTAAAGAAACGTATTTTAGTCTTGCCCGACATCTGGAGTTAAATCATGATATCCTGGGAGCTATTGAAGCATACCGAACTTCTGAATCTTTCGGCCTTGCGCCAGATGAAGCAAGAAGAGAAATTTTTCGACTTCAAAAAAAATATTTAAATTAATACTTAATTTATAAGGGCCTGAATTCGGCTTCGCATGGATGCGATAAAAACCGATAGAAGGTCAGGAAGACCTGAATTCGGCTTCGCATGGATGCGATAAAAGCCGATAGAAGGTCAGGAAGACCTGAATTCGGCTTCGCATGGATGCGATAAAAACCGATAGAAGGTCAGGAAGACCTGAATTCGGCTTCGCATGGATGCGATAAAAGCCGATAGAAGGTCAGG
>JAOUFY010000091.1 GCA_029857955.1 Spirochaetia bacterium | reverse complement strand
TGCGCCCGCTGAAGCATTTCTGCTTAAAATCCTGCTTGCCCTACAATATATACTCACACCAAAATTGGGGGGAGCGGCTACATTTTGAAAACTGGATATTACGATTTTTTAAGATTGACCATGATGTATGAATAAAGATAATGTTAGAAGTTAAGAAGTTATAAATGTTTGAATATCGTGATGCTAGAATTGAAAAAGATATTGGCTTGCTAAGTTCTTTGTTTCAACAAGTTCTCTCTCAGAGAGTTTCATTTGAAACACGTCAGCAAATTGAAAAACTAATTTCTATTTCAATTGAAAACAAAACCAAAGAAAATCCTAATCGTGCAAATTCCCTTGAAGAAATCTCAGCATATCTGCAATCTTTATCTAGCGAAGAAATTACCCCCCTGGTTCGTGCCATTTCATTATATTTATCACTTGTTAATATTGCAGAGCAACGATATCGCGTCGGTAAGCGACACCTACACGATACTAAAAAAAATACTCCCTATCGAAATACTCCGCTTGAATCTTTGCTGCGATATAAAGCTGCCGGTATCTCCGACGAAAAATTAAATGAAACTCTGGCGAAATTAAAAATTAAAATCGTAATTACCGCGCATCCAACGCAAGTGATGAGAAAAACTCTTTCCAGAAAATTTAAAGCTATACTTTTAAATTTAAACAGCCTCGACGATGACCTGACTGCCAGAGAAAAGGAAAAATATACTAACAATATAATTCGAGAAATCACATCTGCATGGGAAACCAGCGAATTACGACAGGCAAAAATTACCCCGCTAGATGAGGCTCGCTCAAGCTTTTATGTGATCGAAGATGTTCTTTGGAACGCCCTGCCTGATTATTATCGCTCTCTTTCAGATGCACTGCTTCAAACCACCGGACATGCCCTGCCAATGGAATCTACCCCTGTAGTTTTTGGATCATGGGTAGGCGGCGACCGTGACGGCAATAAAAACGTCACACCGGCAGTTACGCGAGAAACTGTTAATAATGCCCGCTTACTTTCTGCAAATCTTTATCTTAGAGAAATTAATCTGTTGCACCAAAAATTATCGATAAATTCAGCCTCTCAGGAATTAATCGAGCGAGCTGGTACGACGTTTGAACCTTACCGTGCGATCTTAAAAAGGATTGTCACGCGATTACGAACTACAAGACAATATTATATCAATATTTTAAATAATAATGATAAAAATCATTTTAATGAATCCGATATTTACATTTACAGAAAAGATTTACTTGAACCTCTTTTATTATGCTATAGATCGCTTCATGAACAAAAACTTGGAGTCATCGCCGACGAGGCGTTGCTCGACATAATTCGCAGATTGCACACATTTGGTCTTAGTCTTGTTCAGCTTGATATTCGTCAGGAGGCTTCCAGGCATAGCGACGCTATCGATGCAATTACGACTGCTCTTGGAATAGGTTCATACAAAGAATGGCCAGAAGAAAAACGACAACAATTTTTAATTGATGAATTGCAAACCAGCAGACCATTAATTCCATATAATTTTTTATGCAATGAAACTGTTCGTGACGTTCTAGATACCTTTTCAATGATAGCTGAAATTCCCAGAAAATCATTGGGGACATATATTATTTCTATGGCGAAAGAACCTTCAGATGTTCTTGCTGTTCAGCTACTGCAAAAACTCTATCACGTAAAAGAACCCTTGAGAATTGCGCCTCTTTTTGAAACCGCTCTGGATTTGCATCATTCTGCAGGTGTTATGGACAAACTTCTTTCAATGCCTGTGTATCACAAGTTCATTGAAACCACTGGCGGAACTCAAGAGGTTATGATTGGATATTCTGATTCAGCAAAGGATGTAGGCAGGGTGGCATCGTCATGGTATTTATACAAAGCCCAGGAAGATATTGTTCAAATTTGTAAAAAACATTCCATCAAACTCCTGTTATTTCATGGTCGAGGCGGGACTATTGGTCGAGGGGGCGGCCCTACACTGACAGCTATAAAGTCTCAACCATTTGGAAGTGTTGATGGCCATCTAAAGGTTACTGAGCAGGGAGAAATGATTCAGGCAAAACTTGGTATACATGAAATCGCAATCCGTACTTTAGAAATATACACTGTTTCTGTTCTTTCTGCAACCCTTGATTCCCCTGTATGCGTACCTGAAAGTTGGCGTAAAATATTGCAAACCATGGCTGAAAATTCGGCTGTCTTCTACCAAAAAGAAGTTCATGAAAATGAAGAGTTTCCTGATTATTTCCGTTCCGTTACACCCATAAACGAACTTAGCAGTTTAAATATAGGCAGTCGTCCAGCGTATCGAAAACCGGACGGTTCCGTTAGAACACTACGCGCGATACCATGGATATTTGCATGGACTCAAAATCGTCTTATTTTACCATCCTGGCTGGGAGCAGGAAAGACACTCAGTGAAACGATCAAAACACATGGTATTGAAGTTATACAATCGATGTATAAAAACTGGCCATTTTTTCGTTCGTTAATTGACCTTTTAGAAATGACCATAGCCAAGAGTGACACGGAAGTCTCAAAGTTATATGAAAATAAATTAGGTAAAGCAAATCATAGAAAAAAAGGAGACGGTTTTCGTCTGGACATGAAATGCGTTATCGAATCTATTTTTGAAATTACTGGTAATAAAGAGCTTCTTCAAACTAATGGTGTTTTAAAGCAATCCATAGAAGATCGTACGCCTTATCTTGATATTCTAAGCGCGACACAGGTAGAACTTCTTACTCGTCTCAGGAAAAATCCAAACGATGAATTTTTGCTTCAAAACTTTTTAAACACAGTAAACGGACTTGCTACAGGAATGAGAAATACTGGTTGACACATGAAACAATTTTTTCAGTTTATTTATAATGAAATCAAAATCTTTTTCTAATTTTATATACATCGCGCTGATTTTAATTGCAAGTTACACATATATTTATGGCGTAGAATCCATTACTGAAAAATCTGGTTTTCAAATACAATGGCCAGTCGAGACAAAAAAAACGTTTATAATAAGTTCCACATTTGGCGAATCACGAATGGATCATTTTCACAACGGAGTAGATATTGTTGGCAAGGGAATCAGTGTTTATCCTGTTTTAAAAGGACGTGTCCTTTGGAAAACTGAAGCTACTTTCAGACCAGGCGACATTCCATTTGGAGGCGGCAAGACCGTCGTCATTGATCACAATGGACTATGGAGCGGATATATGCACCTTATGCAAATTAATCCGCAAATTAAAAACGACCCAGAAGTTAATGTCGAAACTTCTATTGGTAAATCTGGCGACACTGGTCATTCTGGCGGAGCGCACCTTCATTTTTTCATCTATGATCCGTTTAACCAAAAAATGTTAAATCCGCTGCCCTACCTAGTTTCTGGAGTATATCAAAACAACAATCCGCCGGTTTCTACCGGATATGGTATCGTTATTCAAAATGAACTTTTAAACATTAATATTGATAAATCATTTCGCATGTCTAAAGATTATCCCATTTATGCTAAAATTATTGATTCCGGCGTAGGTCGAGAAAAATGGGGAATTTACACTTTTGAAAGCTATGCTGACGATGAAATGAAAACTGCGATTCAAAAACTTGTTTTTAATTATATCGTTTTTCAAAATAACCGATGGACAACTTCAAATGGTAAAATATTTGAAGACGTATATTATGAAAACTGGTTAAACATGGGAACCGGCTTTAAAAAATCTAAAAAAATTATATGGAAAGCTGCCGGATATCTTGGCCCTGAAGCCAAAGAAACCATTGAATTAGATATTAAAGATTAATGATGCATCAGTGGTTAAAATATTTTTGAATATTCAATTCTAATTGTCAGATCAAGATTGTCATCCCCTTTTTCAGAATAATTTTGAAGTAATGAAGTATAACAAAAAAATGATTCTTGATTCCAGTAAAATAGAAATCCAAAATACGAATGATTCATTCCAATTTGCGAATCAAGTGTAACGCCGCTGTAATAAAATCGATCTGGTACAATTTGTTCGTCGTACGGATAGTATTTTAATGATTTATTTGTAGAATTCACAATTGCAAACATCCATTCCTTGTTGAAATTAATTCCAAATGATACATTCACGACATCTATCCCTGGCGTTAAATATATTGAAAAATATGGAGACAAGCCGTTGCGTTCAGATTGATAAAAAAAACCAATTAAATTTTTATCATCATTTAAATAACCATACATTCCATAGTTTTTTACTTTGATAGTCGACTTTAAATGAACAGTTTTTTCCTGATTGTATATTTTAACTTTTAAGTTTGAGTTCTGTAATGAAAAATAATAATCTCTTTTTTCAGTATACAATAATGATGAAAAAGGATTTACTCCTTTAACCGACATTAAATATAAATCCATTTTTATATTTTTAACGTTATATTCTCCAAAAATAAACCAGCCATATTTTTTAGAATATAGACTTTGAAACTCAAGTAAATTGATAAATTTTACATTAAAAAATACTGCCGGATCAAAAGAAGCTAAATCGTTATTAAATTGATTATAATTTTCAAGTTTCATCTTATTGGTTGTTGAAATTACACTACCAGATTCAAGAATAATTTTGGATATTTGATAATTTAAAGCTGCACTTAGTATATGTATGTTTTGTTTATCTTCAATTGAGAAGATATTCGAGTTTGAATTTATGTTATTTTTTTCAGATGCCAGTTTAAAAAAAGATCCCGAAAAAAATTGAAAATATGGTTTTTTAATTCGAATGGAATAACCAATTGGCTTTTTGTCGGGAGTAGATATATCGTCTGGAATGTATTCTCCATGCGAAAGAATAAATCCGTTAAAAATAGATTTATTGATACTTCCTGCCTGCAATTCTATTTTTTCATTTATATAATAAATTCCGCCATAAAGTTGTACCCAGTTACCATAATTAAAAAAACCAGCTTCATATATTTCGTCACTAATGGAACTCCAAATAAATATTTTTTCGTCTTCTTTGTATTTATCAAATCCTCCTTTGTTTACCAAACTTACAGAGTATATATTTTGAGTTAAAAACAAAATAATTGATGCGTAATATATTTTTGGAATATAATTAATCAGATGATTTCTCCTCATGTTTATTTTCTTTACTTTCGTTAAAATAATAAATAAATCCACCCGATAAATTCGAGTCATTATATTTCGTAAAATTGTGATCGGCTATTAGATATATATGAATTTGAGATTTAAATATACCCGAAATTTCCATACCGGCATATTCCCCGAAAAATCTGTAGAATACACCGGCTTTAAACTGATCTAAAAGTACAAATGTTACATTAAATTTTAAATCGGAATAACCAAAATAATCATATTGAGTTGATATTTCAATTGGTATAAAAAATGCTGAATATAAACAGGCGCCCCATGAAAAATATCCATTTACATACATTTGAAAATATGTTTTTATATCTTCATTAAAATACAGAATTTGAAATGCCGGGTTTAATTGAATTAAATTTGTTTTGTTTATTTTTTTATTGTAAACTTGGGTTCCCATACCCAAAAACCATTGTGACTTTTCATCGGGTTTAAATGCAAACCCTGAAAAGATTTCATTTTGAATGTTTACATTTTCAAAAGTTTGATTGAATACTATGCCTCTTAAAAAAATAAATCTGTAATTATAAAATATTTCAAGCGATGAAGAAAGATCTACCTTTTTATTGGTTAAATCAGGTGAAAAGTTAGTTTGAGCGCCATTTTTATAAAGAGGAAATGATTTTGCAATAACTGAAAAAGAAACAAATATAAGTATACTTGTAGTTTTAAGTAAACGCATTTCAATAATATTATTGAAAATACGTTTACTTTTTTACATAATTATAAAATAAAATGTAAAATAATTCCAGTTTTTATTTTCTCATCGCATTTATTCTCGCCAGCACTGGAGGATGGGAATAGTTTAAAAAAACATAAAATGGATGAGGGGTTAAATTCGATAAATGATCAACGCTTAGCTTTTTAAGGGCGCTGATTAAATGATCAGGAGTTTTCACCGTATCAACTGCGTATCGATCTGCTTCGTACTCATGCTTGCGGCTAAAAATACTCATCACCATTGAAACAACCATCTCAAGAGGTGAGAATAGCATCATAAAGAAAATTAATCCAGCATAAATTGATGTGTTTTCCATATAAAAAGCAGAAAATAAATTTATATCATGCAAGAAAAATGACATCAAAAAAAGTAAAACGCCAGTGTGAAAAATACTTGTGATCATTCCTTTTATAATGTGCTTTTTTTTATAATGACCAACTTCATGAGCTAAAATGGAAACGAGTTCATTTGTATCTTGTTTTTCGATAAGAGTATCAAACAAGGCTACGCGTTTATTTTTACCAAAACCCGTAAAGAAAGCATTGGCCTTACTGGAACGTTTTGATCCGTCCATAATAAAAACATCTTTAAGAGCAAAAGATACACTTTTTGCATAGGCCATTATAGCTGTTTTTAATTCGCCATCTTCCATCGGTTTAAACTTGTTAAACAACGGCATGATCCATACCGGTGCAATGAATTGCAGCACGATACTAATGAAAACCACCATAACCCATATATAAGCCCATGAATAAGCGCCTGTATTTTCAAAAAACCATAAAATTAAATACATGATCGGCGTACCGATCACTGCGCCTAGTAACAAACCTTTAATGATATCCATTGTAAATGTTTGAAACGTGGTTTTATTAAAACCATATTTTTCTTCAATAACAAACGTACTATATAACTTAAATGGCAGGTTCAATAAACCGTTTGCAAAAATCAAAATTGCCATATAGATGATCCCGGTTATAATAGAAGAAAAGCCAAAATCACGAACCATGAGATCTAATTCATTAAATCCGCCTAAAAACCAGAATACTAAAATAATAACCAGATCAAATGTGTTTACTATAAAACCAAACCTGGTTTTCTCATGTGTATATTTTTGAGAAGTTTCGTATTTTTCTTTATCATAATAACCTTTAAAATCCGGAGGGATATTGACAGACATCGACTTTAAATTCAATATATCTGCAATTAAATTCATTATATATTGAAAAAGCATTGTTAAAAAAATAATCCACGCAAATAAATTCATACGAAACGAATTGGCGCCAGCATAGACAGTAAAGCACGAATTATGATTCATTTATAATTTTTAAAAATAATTATAATCCCTGGAGGTTGGTAGCGGTTACATTTTGGTAAAATGTGGTTGTTTGGCGAACGTACCTCTCCAAAACATCACTTTCTAACAATAAGTCGCCGCCCGGAGGGGATGGGTGTGAGTATATATTGTAGGGCAAGCAGGATTTTAAGCAGAAAACTTCCGTAAAAATATTTTTTTATTTATATACACAGTTGATTTAATAGTTTGCTCCATCACATATAGGATTGGGGGAGAA
>JAOUFY010000090.1 GCA_029857955.1 Spirochaetia bacterium | reverse complement strand
TCGTTTTGAGCATTATTATACAAATGTAAATGTCTCGATTCAGCCTGCAAACGATGTAGGGACAAAAGTCGAAATAAGTATTTCAGAAAGAAAAAAGCGATCTGTTGAAAATTAAAACTATTCTGCACTGGCAAAACATACATTTCAAAGTGAAAATCGTATAATCTCCCGCGCTTATCAGGCTTCATAGATGAGAAAACGGTTTCATGGGCAAAGTACAATTCAAAGAAAAGCGGCGTTAAAGTATATCTGCTTCTGGAGCAGCAAAATAATCTGCCGGATAAAGTCGATATAACCAACGCCAATGTATCCGACATTACTCTGGCCAAAAAGCTTGAATTTGAACATTGTTCTTAACTGGCTCAAGCAGAATTTAAAAATCAGAAAATTCCTGGGGTTATCTGAAAATGCCGTAAAACTTCAAATCTGGATTTCCTTGATTACCTACCTGTTTTGCAGACACCCCTGTTTGGAGAAAATTTCTGATGAACCGAACACTAATGGCAATTAAAAGGCATAAAAATAGAATTTGACAAAATATAAGATTAAATCCATTCGTTATTGTAGTTTCTTGAAACTACAGGGGATAATCGAAATGTTCAAGGTTTTATTTAAAAGTATTTTCCCTCTTCTACTTATTGTATTTTCACCTGTTTATAGCTTGGATATAATTCAACTATCTGAGCCGGCTCCTGTTTTTACCAATACAAATACGATTGAGTATTATTCAACTTCAAATAAACAGCTTGAATTTAATGATGTCGAAAAACTTCCGCAATCACAATTTATTAACCCCAAGCGGAGTAAATTTAACTTAGGTATAAGCGATGAAATATTCTGGTTTCATGTAAAAGTCGTTAACAATTCCCCTGAAAATAATTGGGTATTGCTCTTTGATAATCCGCACGTGGATTATCTAACCTATTATTTTCGCGATACAAAAGGGAGTATCATTGAAAAAAAAACAGGAGATACATACCCTTTTAAAAACCGTGAGATTAATTTGCGAAGTTTCGGGTTTTATTTAGAAAAGGTTGAATCAGTTAAAGATTATTACTTTCGTGTTCAAACCAAATTGCCGATTCTTGCTCCCATAAAATTTTATCCATATCAGGACGCTGTTAAAAAAGATAAAAAAGAGAATCTGGCATATAGTATTTTTATAGGGTTTGCTCTTTGTATTTTTATTTATAATATTTTATTGTTTTTTATAACACGAGAAAGTTCATATATTTTATATTCTATTGCCATTTTATTTTCTGATTATACCATATTACATAATTCCGGTATCATGTTAGAGTTTGTATGGAGTTCGAGTCCGCCGGTTTATCAAAAGATGTCCATATTTACTTTCCCCATGTTTGTGTTGTTTTTTCAGGAATTTTCCCGAAGATTTTTAAATATGAAAAATGAAATTCCAATTTTCAATAAAATAATGATATTTATGGAAATATGGATGCTCTGTTGTCTTTTTGTTTTTCCATTTCCGGTCGACTTGAATTCGTGGATGCCGGTTATTTGGTTTTCTTGCCCGCTGGGTTCGGCGTTTGTTTTTGTTCCTGCTATTTATCTTGCGTTTAAGAAAGACAAATCAAGTATATTGTTTTTAATTTCATGGATTCCATGTCTGTTGGCATCATTGTATTTTTTATTTAATGTTATTGGCTGGTTTTCAGATTTTGAGAATTCACTCTGGTACCTTTTCTTTTCTATTTCAGCTGAACATCTTTTGTTATCGTCAGTCATTGCTTTTCGTTCCAATGACTTAAAAAACGAAAATCAACTGATTCAATCAGAAGTTCAGTCCACTCGATATAAATTGCTTTATAATAGGATGGATCCGCATTTTCTTTTTAATGCATTAAATACAGTTTATGGTATGGTATTTAAAATTGACAAGAAAGCCGCAAAGTCTATTTTAAATCTGGCTGATTTATACCATTTTTTATCGGATGACTCCTTTAGCGATTTAATATTTGTAAAAAATGAACTGGAATTTAATAGAAAATATCTGGAAATCATGAAAGATAAGTATGGAAATATGCTTGAGTATTCAATTGATATTCATAAGGATTTATTAACCTTAAAAATACCTCCATTGATTTTACAACCAATAGTTGAAAATTCAATTAAACATGGATTTTATAATGGCAGAAAGTTAAGGCTTGAAGTTACAGGACTTCATGAAAATGAAAAAGTAATTTTTCAGGTCATCGATAACGGTCCCGGTATACCAGAAGAAAATATTGAGAATGCTTTGAATAAAACCATTTACAATATTAAACAACGCTTGAATTTATATTTTAAAAACGTCGATATTTTTATTTCAAATCGAAAGTCTGGCGGATTAATTACACGAATGGAGTTTGGATTTGCCAATAAAGTTTATCATCAGGAAAATTTATGAGCTCCGGATATTATACTGTCATGATTGTTGAAGATGAACACTGGGCAAGAGAAATTATCACCGATTATCTCGCAAGATTTCCACAGTTAAAAATACTTTCTCTTATATCAACATCGGATGAGTTAAAAATTGAATTGCAAAAAGAACCCTATGATTTAATTTTTCTGGATATAAATCTGGCAACCGATAATGCACTTAAGGTTATTCAGGATAAAAAAAGAAGTTCATCAGTGATTATAACAACAGCAAGAAGTGATTGCAGTCTTGATGCCTATGATATAGGTGTTATGGACTATCTTGTAAAGCCAATCAGCGAAGAAAGATTTATAAAAGCAATAAATCGTTTTTTAGATTATAAAATGGGAGGTATTTCAGAAGAGCTGATAAAACAGAACGAGAATAGAGATACATTCAAAAGATTGTTTATAACGCTGCAAAAAGAATACGGGTTAACAGAGACTGAAGCAGTCATTTGCAAAAGAATTGTAGAAGGGTTTAGCCGTGAAGAAATACAATTTCAATTATCAATATCTGAAGAAACAATGAAATCCCACTTTAGAAAAATATATGCAAAAACGCTAAATTTTGATAATGATTCGAAAAACTTGACTCATGGTAAGATGCAGAAACTCACCATCTGGCTGCAGAAATTGTAATTTATTGAGTACAAAATCGACGATAAATGCTTAATAAAACAAAATTAGCATAAATGACATTGATTTTTTAATACAAACTACAAAAAAAATTGCAAAAATCACACCTAGGGGTGAGAGATAATATGAGATTGATAAAATTTAAAGTTGACATTGTATAGTATGCAAGATCTTATCGTATAATAATTATGATTTGTATAATAAAAAACATGAAATTGGTTTTATTTTCTATGAATAATTTGGCATTAAATATGTCAAAGGCAGTACTGTTATATTTTATATGGATCGTTCTGCTGGCAGCAGCCACTGTCACTACATTTGCTGTTGATGCAACGGGTTCTACTGCAGATGAAAAACTTGTAAATCGTAAAGTTTTAATTTTGGATTTTGTAAATAGTAAAAACTCTCCAGACTATATGTATCTTGAAAATTCAATACCGGATGCATTCTTGGATCCGCTTGATCGTACTAAATCTTTTGAACTACTTTCACGATCTATTTGGCAAAAAATGCTAAATGAGAATAAGTTTAAAAAAGAAGATGCATATAGAGAAGAAGCCGCAATTGATGCTGGTAAATTTGCAGGGGCAGATGTTGTGATCATTGGCAGTTTTGCAGCGCTTACAGATAAGATGCAGATATTTGCCAAAGCCATTGAGTTATCTAGCGGTCGTGTAATGGTATCACGTAATGCAAGCGCCCCATTGGATAACAATATGTTTGACACAATTAACAAATTAACAGTCGAAATGAGTGCGCAGATGAAAGAAAAATTGCCTCCTTTGCCGCAAAAAATAATTACAATAGAACGTGAAAAGTACATTACAATTACGAAAGAGGAACAGAAAAGTTCACTCGAAGAACCTACCTATGGAGGAATGATCTGGCGAACGGCCGTTGCGCCAGGGTGGGGTCATATTTATGCAAATCAATGGCGTGGTTGGGTATATATGCCGCTTTGGGTTGCTTCTGCAGGAACCTTTGTTTTTGGAATCATTGATACCGGTGCAAAAGAAGCTGCTTATAAAAGCGCGACGAGCGGTCTTGAATCAAAGTATGCAAGTTACAACAACGCTCGTAAATTACGAAATTTTTCTCTTCTGGCAGTGCTGGGTGTTTATGCGGTTTCCATTGGGGATATTTTAATTACGGGTAATCATTATGCTGCTGGCAAATCTATGTTAAAAAGCCAGACCTTGAATTTTTCACTGGAACCTGATTTAGAAGGATTTCGAGCAACTATTGGGAAAAAATGGTAAGGATTGAAAATATGAAAAGTATAAAAATTTTGTTTCAGCCAAAAAACAGTTCAAATAGAAATAAAATTATGACATACCAGCGCTTTGAGAAACTCCAGCTGTTTAAAACTATATTGTTTATTATTTCTATAACAATATTTGTGCCGTCATGTGATTATTTTTCTTACAACAATGCTCCATATCGAAGTGACCATATTCCAGGGCAAGATACACCGAGCACAGGCAGTGCTTTTAATCCAGGTCCATTCAATGCCGTAAATGGCAACGGTATACCTGAACTTACGAATGTGCCGACTATCAACCCGGCTTCAATAACCGCCGCTGGTGGCTCATATCGTACAGTAACTGTTACAGTGCCTGTAGATAAAGATACCGGTCTGGTTTATGTGCTGATAAGAGACCGAAGTTTTAAGTCAGTCATGAATTACATTCCTGTAAGTGCAGGTTCAGTACAAGATGTTTCGGTGCCTGTAACGATACCTGATAATACATTTGTTGCCGGTAGTTATGTCTATGTAGAGATCTATCTTTCGACCTCATTGGCATCTGCTCAAATGGGAAATTTTAATATATATGGATTTGCTACAGCTGCAAAGATAGCAACCGGTACGACTTATGATCAAGTATCTGTTGTGGCTTATGTGCCATCGGGTAGTGTTGTTGATACCGGTGTAAGTATGACTACACTTACAATTGATCCGACACCGAACTTTGTTTTTACCAATGGCGACGGGAAGGCTGAATTAACCGCTTTACCCGCTATCAACCCCGCAGCAATAGCAACAAATATACTTAATTCTGTAACTGTAACAGTTCCTGTCGATACTGATACAGGCTATGTACAGGCTTGTCTGATAGATCGAGCAAACAGTGCAACATTTTTATGTGCTACACCAGGTACACAACCAACTGCCGGTACACAACAGAACGTGAACTTAACTATTTCACCGCCTGCAAACACATTTGCAGCAGGTAATTTTATTTATGTTAAAATTACAACTGCAGTTTCTCTTGCAACGGCAACAAATGGAACTTTATATGATATACCCAATGCCAGCAGCAATACAACCTACCAAAAAACATTTCTTACAGCTGGTACAGGTACACCAGCGTATACTGGCGTTCCTGCAACCATACTTAAAATTGGATCAGGTATAACATTTGCAAATGGTGACGGTAAACCGCAGTTAACTGCTGCCCCAACGATAACTACTGCTTCAATAACTGGATCGGCAGGCGGGACGGTAAGCATAAATGTACCAATTGATTCAGATACGGGTGCAGTACAAATTAACTTAAAGGACCGTGCAAATCAAGGAATGAGCTACACTAGCGGGTGGTTTAGCGTTGTTACACCAGGAACCGCGCAAATTATTGGTATGACGGTTGTTGTGCCAGCTGGGGCCTTCACCGCAGGAGCTTATGTATATGCTGAGGTCTGGCTTGCTACCACAGTTACGGCTGCTACTTCCTTTGGTAATACAAATAACTATGGGTTATATAATAATTTAACAGGTACGACTTATGAGGAAATGCTTTTTACCTCAAGTGTCGGCGGAGTAGCTGTTGATACATGTGTACCGCTTTCGAAACTAACGATCAATTAGCGCAGGTATCGTTGTTTTTTGTAATTTTAGCTTCAATTGTTGCAATTGAAGCTAATTAAATAGGTTTTTTGAGATATCAATGACCTTGACAAAAAGGTTGATGATGGGTTGCATCATTTTAAAAATTCTTTAAAATAATGTCGCATACAAACTTGTTTTAGATAGAGCTTCATATCAAATAGTCGTTTTTATAATACATATGTTTGTTTAGTATAATTGACTAATTATTAAAACTATTCTGCACTGGCAAAACATACATTTCAAAGTGAAAATCGTATAATCTCCCGCGCTTATCAGGCTTTATCGATGAGAATTTACTTAAAAATCAAAAAAAATTGCAAAAAGCCTACCTAGGGGTGATACAAATGAAATGATTTTGAACAAGAATTATTGACACGTTATTTGATCGCTGTAAAATGCGGTATGAGAATAAAAAATAGATTTTTTAAATTAATTTTACTGTTTTCTGCTCTTGCTTTATGTGTATCAAATGTGTTTTCTTCGGATAAAAATGAAAAAAAAGTACCCAGAGTATTGATTCTTGATTTTGTCAATACCAATGATTCTCCAAATTATCGCTATCTGGAAGGAAGTGTTCCTGAATCATTTTCTTCATCGCTTGGTAAATTAAAAAAGTTTCAAATCATGGATCGCAGCATTTGGGCTAATGAAGTTACAAAAGGCAGCTACTCTAAAAAAGATGCTTTGCATCAAATGACGGCTATAAATGTAGCTAAAAAATACAATGCAGATATCGTTATCGTTGGAAGTTTTTCTGCAAACGAAGGGCAGGTTCAAATATTTTCTAAATCCATTGAGGTTTCCACTGAAAGAATTATATTTGATGGCCAAACAGAATCCACATTAGACGGAAACCTGTTTACAGTCATTTCAAAAGTCAGCAACGAAATGGCCATTGAAATGGACAAAAAACTACCTGAAATAACTCTTCTGGCAACAAACTCAAAGAATCGGTTCGATATCATATCTTTAATTGTTAGTGATTTGTCTGGTAATAAAGATTTAATTTCCAATATAGCTGCAAACTATTCAAACGATGAAAGGAATAGTTTGTTTTCTGTAATGGAAAAAGAACCAATAAAACCATTTCTGATAAACGCTTTGATTGGTTATGGCCTTGGGTCTTTCACTCAAGGAGATCGTCCCGGAGGAAAAACAGCCTTATATGGCGAACTTGGTTCAATTGGTGCAATTATACTTGGTGGAACTTCTGTTGTGCTGGGTAGTGTTAGTTATATTATTCCTTTAACAGTATTTGGCGGTATTTTTCTTACTGGTGGAATCATTGGGTTGGTTGTTTTTAAGGTTTATGAAATGATCAGGCCATTTTTTTATTCTGATTCATTTAATACACAGCTCAGAGAATCTTTACGACTTGCCTTTACAGTTAAACCATATATCTATCTAGCGCAAAATGGAGAACCGCAGACTTATGGCGTTGAATTGTCTGGTAAATTTTAAAAATTAAATCATAGGCTGACGAAATTTTATTTATCAGCCTATGATCTTCGCGCAAATTTGATTGC
>JAOUFY010000089.1 GCA_029857955.1 Spirochaetia bacterium | reverse complement strand
GTCCATTATGTCTTTGGGAAGTTTTGATTCTTCTTTTAAGGGTTTCATGCGACCAATATCAAATTCTTCGACTGTATATAACGCACTATTTTCTTACTAAAAAGTAGCCGCTCCCAACCCAGTTTATGAATTTCTTAAATATTATTGTTGTCCATGCGTGTTTAATCATGAATATGGAATTAAGGTTAAAATGCAAAAAAATAGACTTATTTTTTATACCATTATATGCATAATATTTGTTCTTTCCGCTCCTTTAAATGAAGTGTTTCCTGAAGGAAAGGGATTTCGACCGAATTTTCGAAATACCGATATAGAGGACTTCTTAAAATCTATGTCAGGCATCATCGGAAAAAATATAGTTATGGATGATCGCGTAAAAGGTAAAATAACGATCATCTCTCCGGAATATATTCAACCAAAACTTGCTTATTCTTATTTAACAACTGTACTTGCCTTAAAAGGTTTTGGAGTACTGGATACTGGTACCTTTTTAAAAATTGTTCCCATTAAAGATGCCATTGCTGAGAGCCCTATTATATTATTAGGCAGGGAAACCATTGATCAAAATGTCATCAATAATAACAATGTTGTCACCCATATTGTACCAACCTATATGACAAAACCTTCCAGACTTTCTGGAATATTAAAAAGAATCACAGATGCAAATACAGACTTGGTAGATTTTGATGAAAGCAGTATGCTGATCATAACCGGAAATGCCCCTGAAGTCAGCAGGCTGGTAAGAATTATAGCAGAAATTGATCCTGAAGGAAACAGAGCGACCTCATCTCCGGAGTCATTTGGCAACATTCATATCTACCCACTTCATAATATGTCTGCCGATAAACTGGAGGCAACACTTCGTAAAATAAGTATGCCGGAAAGCGGACAAAATTTTGATCCGACAAAACAAAGTCAAGGTATTCCAGTTCAAAGACAGGGAGTTGTACCGGGCGCTTTGGCAAGTAAAATTGACATAGTCGGTCATAAAGAAACCAACAGCATGATCTATGTTGGTACAGAAGATGACTTTAGAACAATAAGGAAGTTAATAGAAAATCTAGATCAACCGCGTGATCAAGTTCTTCTTGAGTTATTAATTATTGAAGTTGCTGCAGATAAAACCAATGATTTCGGTATCGACTGGAAGGCCGGCACTGGTCAGTTTAACAGTCATATTTTAGAAACCAGCGGTCTACTTACAAAAGGAATCGCAGGTGGAACTCCTAACGTTTCCGGTATCAACACTCTGTCAGGATTTTCTCTTGGTTTTATCAACAGCTCTGTTATAAATATAACAAGTCTTTTATCTGTAAATATGAGCAAAAGTAACTTTGTTATTTTATCAGCCCCGCAAATTCTAACTCTAGATAATCAAGAGGCTGAAATTAACGTTGGAGAAGATGTTCCTGTTATTACCGGACAGAGAACCAGCGGAGCAGATGTAAATACAGTTAGTATCAATAATTATGAATATAAACCGGTAGGAATTAAAGTAAAATTTACCCCTCAGATCAGTAACAGCGAAATGGTAACACTTGATTTATACCAGGAAATTAAATCTATCGCGGGTTACACCACAGACTCAACAAAAAACCCTACCTTTACTAAAAGAGATATAAAAACAGCCATTCGCGTTGCTGACGGTCAAACCATAGTCATTGGAGGTTTAATTTCAAATAATAAAACCCAGAACATTACAAAAATTCCAATCCTTGGGGATATTCCCATAATTGGTTTTCTATTTAAGCGTCAAAGTACAGTATTTAAAAGAACCAACCTGTTGGTATTTATCACACCTCATATTCTTACAAATAAAGATTTAGCCGATAAAGTTACGGATGAGGCTAAAACAAATCAGATAAATGAAAGTAAACGAATAAATGCAGATAAATGACATTATCAAATGATAAGAGATCTCGTTGAAATATTAATACATAAAAAACTGGTTGACGAAGATGAAATTAATAAAGCCAGAGAAATTGAAAAAAAATCAGGTATAAATATTGGACAAATCTTATTAAAAAAAGGTTTGCTTCATGAAAATGACCTTTTAGATTGTATAAGCGAACAATACGATATACCTTCAATTCTTAAACTTGAAATACATAATATTCACAGTATAGTCTCCAAGGTACCCTTAAAGTTTATTCAAAAATACAGAATTATACCTTTCTATGTTGAAGATGATCTTGTGAAAATCGCTGTTTTTGACCCGACTCAGCTTCATCCTATTGATGAAATTCGCCTGATGTTTGCAGATTACCAGGTAGAAATATATCTCGCTCTTGAATCCGAGATCCTTAAAATCATTCACAATGTTTTTGAAAACCAAAATGATTCCAAACTAGCTACAGGTATTACAACCGAAGAAGGGTTGGAATTTCTAACAGAGTTAGATGATTTGCGAGATTCCATGGATCTGGCCAATGAAGCTCCTATCATTAAAATGGTAAATTTAATTTTATCAAATGCCATAAGTGACCGAGCTTCTGACATTCACATTGAACCACAGGAAAAAGAACTATGGGTTCGTTATCGCGTAGACGGGGTTTTACATAAAGTACTTAGCCCTCCAAAAGCAATCCAAAATGGAATCTTGTCACGTATTAAAATTATGGCAAATTTAAACATTGCCGAAAACCGTCTGCCTCAGGATGGTAAAATTAAAATTAGATTTGGCGGCAATGACATTGATATTCGGGTTTCTTCACTTCCAACACAATTTGGCGAAAGACTTGTATTGAGATTGCTAAATAAAAGTGAATATGACTTCAATATTGAAAACATAGGTTTTGAAAAAAATATTCTAGATACATATAAAAAAGTCATTGATGAGCCAAACGGTATAATATTAATTACAGGACCAACAGGTTCTGGTAAAACCACAACACTATACGCTTCACTGCAAAAAATAAATGACGAATCTCGCAACATCATCACTGTCGAAGATCCCGTCGAGTATCAAATCAATGGCATCAGCCAGGTACATGCCCGACCAAAAATCGGACTTAGCTTTGCAGAAGGTCTTCGTTCAATCCTTAGACAAGATCCCGATGTAATAATGGTTGGTGAAATTCGAGACGAAGAAACAGCCCGAGTAGCAATTCAATCTGCTCTTACCGGTCATATGGTCTTATCAACTCTTCATACTAACGACGCACCATCTTCCATCAGCCGGTTACTCGATATGGGAATTGAACCATACTTGATTACAGCGACAGTTCGGGGCGTGATGGCTCAAAGACTTTTACGTGTATTATGCCAAAAATGCCGTGTTAAAGTAAAGGCAAATGCCGCACACTTAAAAGAAATTTCTAAATACATGGAAAAACCTGTTTCGAGAAAATCAAAAACAAAAGTTGAAGCCATTCAAATTTATGAAGTTGGCGGTTGTAAAGAGTGTATGAATACAGGTTATAAAGGTAGAATTGGAATTTATGAACTTATGATCATCGATGAAAAAATGAGATCCGTTATATTAAAAAACCCATCATTGGATGATGTTCGAAATCTGGCAATTAAAAACGGCATGAAAACATTAAGAGAATCAGCCATTTTAAAAGTATTAAGCGGAATCACTACAATGAGCGAAGCATTAAGGATCACCTGATGCCAATTTATCAGTACTCAGCATTTGACAGTTCAGGCAAAGAAGTAAAAGGAGTCATCGATGCCCCAAATGCACAAAATGCACAGGGAAAACTAAAAAAGCAAAATCTATACATTAAAGAACTCAAAGAAGATACAGCAAAAAGAGACAGAGAATTATTTCCATTTTTAAGTAAAATTATAAACCGGATACCAAGAAAAGATATCGGATTATTTGCAAGACAGCTTGCAACATTACTGGGAGCAGGAATAGCCATCAATGACGCCCTGTCAGATATAGTAGAACAGACAAATAATAAACAATTCCAAAAAATTATAATTGAAGTTAAGTCCCAAATTATTGAAGGAAAATCTCTTTCGGAATCTCTGGCGCAACATGGCGATATTTTTCCACCTATATATGAAAACATGGTAAAAATTGGAGAAGCAACAGGTAACTATGAATCATTGCTTGGACGGCTTGCCGATGTAGAAGATAAAAATGCTGACCTGAGGGGTAAAGTCACAAGCTCGCTTGTATATCCGATCATAATGCTGGTAATGTCCATAGGAACCGTTTTATTTCTTCTTACCTTTGTAATACCGCAAATCACCAGCATATTTAAGAATTTTGATGCACCCTTGCCACTTCCTACCAGAATTGTGATGTGGTGGTCAGATCTTATGATTTCAACATGGCCTTTGATGGTATTTGGCATACTAGGTGCCGTTTATGGAGTTTATGCATTTAAAAAAACACAGGCTGGAAAAATTAAAATGGATCAATTTTTAATAAAGATGCCAGTTTTTGGGAAATTACTTATTAAATTGGAAGTAAGCCGTTTTACCCGTAATCTTGGAATTTTACTTCTTTCAAATGTTCCTTTGTTAAAAGCTCTTGAAATTGTCACAGCTACAGCCGGAAATGAAGTTTTTAGAAAAGAACTTCAGTTGGCTTCAAAAAAAGTTGAAGAAGGAAATAAATTGATCGATAGTTTGAAAAATTCAACCTTCATTCCTCATATGATCAAAGGTATGATGAGCGCCGGCGAATCCACTGACAGACTTGGAGAATTAACTATAAAGGCCGCAGATATTCAGGAAAATGAACTCGATACAACCATTCGAGGTTTAACAGCGGCCCTTCAACCTATCATCATTGTTTTTCTGGGAGGAGTTGTGTTTTTTATTTTAATATCTGTAATGCTTCCCATATTTAAACTTTCATCATTAATTCAATAATTGAAATAAACTAAATTGAAATTGAAAATTTATGACTTAATCGACCGTAAAAACTATTTTTACTTGACGGTCTGTAAAATTATACATTTGTGGTTGAAACATTTTTAATGTTTAAAAAATATTTTAAATGAGACGGTAGCTCAGTCGGTAGAGCAAGTGCCTTTTAAGCACTGGGTCGCGGGTTCGATTCCCGCCCGTCTCAAATCCGGTGAAAATCGGGTTATTGCTTTTTTCCGAAAATAAAGGTTGTTTAAATTGTAATGATTTGACAACTTATAGAGTACAAGGAAATGGGCTTAAGTCCATGTCCCCTTCGTCTAGTGGTTAGGACTCGGGATTTTCATTCCCGCAACAGGGGTTCAATTCCCCTAGGGGACGCACATTAAAAATAAAAGCTGCCAATAGGCAGCTTTTTACTTATCAGATACAATTTAATTTATACTAAACTAATTCGGGTAATATGTCACCTGATTTCCCCCTAAGATTTAACGAACCCTGAAGTGTAGGAGCAATGTTAACTTCAATGACTTTGGATCCGCGTTGCATTACCTGACGCGCAAAACCTGCTGCTGGATAAACCATGCCTGAAGTACCCACGACTAAAAGCAGGTCGGTTTGATTTAAATGATATGTAATCTGGTGCATAATTTGCTCATCGATCATCTCGCCAAACCAGACTATGTGCGGCCTGAGTTTAGCGCCGCATAACTTACAGACTGGAGAAGAATCCGTTGTTGTTTCATGCGAAAAGACATGTTCACACTTTAAGCAGCGTGCTTTAAATAAATTTCCATGCATTTCAATTACATTACGATTACCGGCTTTAATATGCAGACCGTCTACGTTCTGAGTGATCACAGTCAACTCAGGGAATTTGTATTGAAAATTATTTATGGCCAAATGTCCTGAGTTGGGTTCTTTTGCCTGAACAATCGAACGCCTCCAATTATACCACTCCCATACCATTTCCGGATTTTTATAAAATGCCATTGGTGTAGCAAGTTCTTCCGGACGGTGGTTTTTCCATAGTCCCTCAGCTCCCCTGAAAGTTGGAACTCCGCTTTCAGCCGAAATTCCTGCCCCGGTTAGAATTACAGGATAAGAGCTTCCATGAATCCATTCACGCGCTTTTTCTATAAATGTTGGCATTTTATCTATTAAGCACATTTATATAAACAAAGACAATATAAACTTATTAACAATTTTTTTAAAATAAGTTCTCACAATGTAATAATAGGTTCTAATTTGCAATATCCTTTCTTAACATTGTTGCCGCATGTAGAGCATGATTCTACTATATTGTCATAGTCACATGAACTAATTAGATCTTTGCCATGACTTTTAGAAAAGTATAAGGCTGTATCAGCACGATGTATGACATCTTCATATCTTAACTCGCCAACATGTTGTGCTACACCAAAACTGGCCTTTACTTTAATTTGATTCGCATACTGGTGTGTATTGATACTCTCGCGAATTTTTGCGGCAATCTTAACAGCTTGTTGCAATTGTGTGTTTTCAAGTACGATTAAAAACTCTTCGCCGCCCCACCTGGCCAATAAATCACTTTTACGAATTGCCCTTTGAATCTGATTACAAAATTCAATTAATATTTTATCGCCAATTGAATGTCCATGGGTATCATTGATAATTTTAAAATCGTCAATGTCCAATAAAATAATGCTGAACAGTCCATTATTTTTTTCTGTTTGTTTATTTAATATACCTGAAAGTATATTGGATACATGTCTTCGGTTAAAAACATTTGTTAATGGATCATGAATTGCAAATATAGAAAGTTTTTCATGATCCTTTCCAACCTTGTAAGCAAAATAACCTGATATGGTCAAAACAAACAAATTGGAGAGTGAAAAATGTAAAATTACAGACGGGGCAATGTGGGGTTGTTGAATATAAAATGGATGTATAAAATAAGCGACAAAAAACAAGATATATAAACATAAATTCCATATAATTCCGGCTTTAAAACCTGCGCTTATAAAAACATAAACCGGGTATGTAACCAGCCATATCAATTGTTCCGTTTTTTCGATTTCCGTAAACATGATTTGAATCGGACCAATACTTGCCATAAATGAAATTACATATTTTAATAAATATAACTTTTCAGGCTTTGATTTTATAAAGTATAAAACAAATGGAGTTAAAAGTAAATAGATAAGTACACCAAGAATAGCAAAATATTTTTTAATTATAAAAAAATAAACACCAAATCCGAAGCAAACAGGCGATGCAATAAGAACTGCAAAATAAAGAACCCTGGCAGTTCCAGGAAGTTTTTTAAACTCCATAGGGATACAATATCATATACCAATATTCTGTATATCTAATTTTATACCATGAAAGTGCTTATTTTTACAACTTATTCCTCGCATTGAGGTTTTTTGGTGCGTTGCTAATGACAAAGATCTCTTTTTACCAGAAAATATTCACTACTTAAAATTTTTAATGTATAATATTAATAAAAACTTTTTAAAATTCATTTTTTTTGGCTTATTTATATAAATATAGTTAATATATTAGAGTTTTGTAATATAGATTTAGTATATCAATAAACTACTTCAAATACCAAACGAGAAGGAAAAAATGGGTAATTATCTTAAAGAAATCAATGCAGATCAATTTGAAGCCGAAGTACTTTCCTCAAAAAAACCGGTAGTGGTTGATTTTTACTCAACAGAATGTCCACCATGTGA
>JAOUFY010000088.1 GCA_029857955.1 Spirochaetia bacterium | reverse complement strand
TTCAATAATTAATTTTAAAGCAGTCCTTATGCGCAATGTAGATATTTCTGACATAAAAAGAGCTGTTGCAATAGAAAGCGGCAAGGCAAGTAATGTCGCAAGAACTGTTATCAGCACACTTCCAAAAATCAAAGGTAAAACGCCATATATACCAGATAGCGGATACCATCCTGTTCCAGTAATAAAATCAAAAAAATTATATTCAAATAAAAATGGAATTGCATCCAGAGCAAGAAATAAAATAATAAGTATGAACAAAAAAATAGTTAAAACACCTGAAAGCCGAATAAGTCCATTTTCGACAAGAAAAGAAACTATAATTTTTTTCCGTTTCATAGGTTTACTATACGTGAACCAGATTGTTTATCAATATCGTTTGACAAGTGATTTTTTTAAGAACCATGGAATATACTAAACTTTATAAAAAACAGAAAATTAAATATAAAATATTGTAATTTCCGATGAAAATCATTTAAAGTTTCTGACAAAATTCAAGAAAATAATAAACGTTGTTCTATATAAATCAATTTAACAAGTCAAAATTGATTTTTTTTAAAATTTTAAGCATATTTATAACAATGGAATTTAAAGAACAAAAGCGTGAAATGATTGAGCAGATCAAACGCCATAACATCGATTGTGCAGGTTATACTCACATTTCAACAATTTCTAAACAAGTATTAAATGCCATGATGAGTGTTCCAAGGCATGATTTTGTTCCTGAATCTTTTATACAATCAGCTTATATAGATTCTCCATTATCCATTGGATATGGACAAACCATTTCGCAACCCTTTATTGTTGCCTTAATGTGCGAAATTCTCAAATTAAAAAAAACTGATCGGGTTCTTGAAATTGGCGCCGGAAGCGGTTATCACGCTGCTGTTCTTTCAAAATTATGCCTTGAAGTATTTACTCTTGAAATTGTCGAAGAACTTGCCGCCATCGCGGCTAAAAACCTTTCGCCTTATAAAAACGTAAAGGTTTTATGTAAAAATGGATATAATGGCTGGCAGGAGAAATCGCCTTTTGATGCAATTTCTGTCGCAGCTGCCGCCGACTCAATTCCTGAATCATTGGTTGATCAATTGGCAATTTCAGGACGAATGATCATTCCTTTAAAAAATCCTGACGAGCCGTCACAAAATCTTACTTTAGTTAAAAAACAAACTAACGGTGAACTCTACAGGAACAATATTTTACCGGTAATTTTTGTGCCGTTTGTAAAAAACAAATAAATCATGTTTTTATTCACCAATCAGTTTTATACAAATAAATGTTTATTTTTATCTGCTTATAACGTCTAATTAATAAATGATTAAAAATGTTCCTGACCAATCCATGATTGAATTTACCTATATTGGCGGTGAATTTAAAAAATCCGATTTAGAAAATGAATATTTAAATTCCGTTAAAAATGAAAGCAATACGCTGCTTAAAAACAACTTGATCATTTCCGCAGGCATTACAATGTTATTTTGTATAACGGATGTTTTTTCTTTTTTACATACAAATTATTTAGCTGTTGCAATTGTGCTGAGAATCTTGTTATCGTTAATTTGTTTAATTGGTATTTTCTCCATTAAATTATTACCAAACCCTCGGCATTTACAAAACTATATTTTTTTCACAACTATTCTATATGTATCAATAAGTGGAATTTTGTTTTTCATGGTACCCTATCCTGATTATTCAATCATCATGGCCGGAATGATCATAGTTCTGGCTATTTGTGTTTTTCTTCCCCAAAGGTTTAATCTGGCAACAATAACCGCAATCTATACATCCGGTGTTTTTTTAATTCGTTTTTATTTAAGTCCTCACACTTCATTACAATTGATATCGATGGGAACAACCTACCTTTTTGCCTCCAACATTTTTGGTCTCATCACGTATAGAGAGCTTAATTTACATAAACGAAAAAGTTTTTTTCTATTTAGAAATGAACAGCACTCAAAAAAAGTGCTTGAAAAAGAAGTGATCAAACGAAATATTCTTGAAAAAAAGCTGAAACATCAGGTCTCGCGCGATCACCTTACCGGTCTTCATAACCGCAGATATCTTTATCAATCCATGAAACCTGAATTATCACGCGCAAAGCGAAATGGTCAACCGGTTTCAATTATATTTTTCGATTTGGATCATTTTAAATCAATCAATGATATTTATGGTCATAAATGCGGCGATGAGGTATTAAAACGTGTTGCAAAAACCATCTTACACAGTTTAAGAGTTGAAGATATTTTTGCAAGAATCGGCGGAGAAGAATTTGTTATTTTATCTCCCGAAATGAATTTATCAAATGCAAATGCTCTTGCGGATCGGTTAAGGCTTAAAATTGCAAATATCAAGTTTTCTTTCAAAGCAAATATTACGGCCAGTTTTGGCGTTGTTGAAACAAATGGAAATATTAAGGTCGACGAACTTATGCACCAAGCCGATCAAACCATGTATTGTGCAAAAAAATCAGGTCGAAATTGTATTTGTTCCATTTCATTAAACGAAAACAGTAAAATTAAAAAAATTTCAAGTAATTCTTAAATGAAATATTTCAATGTATTTACAAATCCATCGTTAACATTTTTTGCGTTTTAAAATACATGACGGTCGCAACGTAGATAAAAACAAGCGTTACGAAACGACCAATAATTTTATTTTATTTTGTAAATCTGTAAAAGAGTGGTCACCGGCGATTTGCTGCCCGGCGCAGCCGATAAAATAATGATCTTGTCATTTGCTTTAAAATGATATTTTTTCTTAAGTGTGAGGTTGGCATATTCCATCAATTCCCAATACGAGGTAGTTGTCGGCATCACATGAGAAATTACGCCTCGAAGCATGGCCATCTTTCGGGCCGTGATGTCAAAAGGCGTAAATGAATAGATATCTGCTCGAGGACGAAAACGAGACGCAAGACGACCGGAGTAACCGCTGCGGGTAAAAGTAACAATGGCCTTTGCCTTGATAAGATCGGTAATGTTTGCCGCCGCAGTACCTAAAGCAATTTCATCATCTTGAAACGGAAGTTCTGCAAAGCGTACATAGGTTGGTTGATAAATTTCTTCAGCCTCATGTATAATCTTGCTCATGATGGAGACCGCTTCCACAGGGAATTTGCCCGTGGCAGTTTCTGCAGAAAGCATTACGGCATCAGTTCCGTCTAAAACGGCATTGGCAATATCGCTTGCATCTGCTCTTGTAGGCCGAGGATTTTCAAGCATTGATTCCATCATCTGGGTAGCGGTGATCACAACCTTTCCGTACATATTTGTCTTTTTTATTATTTTTTTCTGAATCACGGGTACCATCTCGGTTTCCAACTCAACACCAAGATCACCACGGGCAATCATGATACCGTCTGCGGCTTCTATAATTTCATCAATATTTTCAATAGCCTCGGGTCTTTCAATTTTAGCAATTATATCAATGAAGGTTCCCTTAAGATGTGTTTTTATCAATTCAATGTCTTTTGCTGAGCGCACAAAACTTAGTGCCACAAAGTCTGAACCTAGTTTTTTCGCCAGCTTTAAGTCTTTTAAATCTTTCGGCGTAAGAGCCGGCGAAGTGATTTTTGTACCCGGCAAATTAATACCTTTATAACCGCTTACAATTCCGCCGTGAATTGTTTGCAGTAAAATCCTGTCTTTTTGTTTTTCTTTGACCCGAAAAGAAAGTTTACCGTCATCAATTAACAATTTTTCATTAATTTGTACATCATCAACAATAAAGGGATAAGTGCAGCCAAGTTCATTTCGATCGCCAAGGTGTCTGACATTATTGTTGATTAATATTTCATCGCCTGGTTTAAGTATAAATGGCGGAACTTTTAAGGCAGTGGTTCTTATTTTCGGCCCCTGCAGGTCAGCCAAAATACCGATTGGCCGGCCAATTGATTTTTCAATTTCACGAATATGTTTATAGGTTTTTTCATGTGTTGCGTGATCGCCGTGAGAAAAATTAATCCGTGCAATGTTCATACCTGCTTCTACAAGCTTTTTAATCATGATTTTAGAAGAGCTGGCTGGCCCAATTGTACAAATGATCTTGGTTTTTTTATTTAATGGAAGGTTTTTAACGGTTGACATATTATTTTAATTATAGAAGAATAATATATACAATTACCACAATAAAAACATATTTTTAATATTAAATGATGAATCTTTAATTATGTGCACTTACAATAAGAATCCATCTTTATCTGGATTAATTTTAATTTTTTTACTCATTTTCAATAAAAAAATATACTAATATAAGCATTAAGTGTAATTTGTTGTTGTTAAAATGATGTTAGATGCGTCAAAATAAGTTATAAGTTATTCTATGATAATAGATTTTAGTTTATCTTATAAAAATTCGATAATTAATAAAAACTGAGGTTGTGTATGTATAATAAAAAAATATTTTTATCACTGGTGACTATTACGGTCATTTTTGTTAGCGCATTGTTTGCTCAAGAATCAAATACCCCCGCGGCAAACGAAAGTAAGGGATCACAACAGGCTAAAGAACTTGATGAATTTGAAAAAAGTTTGGACTCAAAAATAGCTCAAATCAATAAAAAACTGGAAAAATATTCAGAGTTAATGCAACTGGAGGTCAATCATACCCCAACTCAATCAAGATTTAGAAAGGGAGAAGGCTACATCGAGCTTGAAAAATATGATTTTATGCATGGAGCGTCTAATTCTACTGAAGTCGTTGGCGGAAAGAAAAAAGTGATTAGATTGTATTACAGCGGTCAAACATTCTCAAAAATTGAATCTGTGATAACTGAATCAAACTATAAGCTAAAAACAACAAAAATAATGAAAGTCATTGATCCTTCACCAACTACAGAAGATCTGGGTGATGTTGAAGTTTTTAGACAATTAAATAAAGAAACCCCATTGGATTTTAAGCTTTCTGAAATGCAAAATACAATTTCAAATCCAAATCGAATTCAATTTAAAAAAGAATTTTACCTTGATTTTCTTACCAACCTCGAGGAAGACCTCCGGTATACTCGAAAATATGTTGATTTCTATGGTACAAACTCACATAAAAATACTATAGAAGAACTAAAAAAATCTGTAGACTACTAAATCCATTCATTCATTCTTTAATGTAACAAAAAAACCGCGCTAAAAGCGCGGTTTTTATCATTTATACAAAACAACCACACTTACCAATAAATCCGAGCTTCTTAAATATTTTACAAATTATATACTTTTCAGCCAATTTAACCTTCATGAACCTTCCGATACATTGAATAAATTAATTTTTTGGATAGCTCCTTAATGAAAGAAAAAAGTAATGAAATCAATAATGCCGATGCTCTAAATGAATTTACCAATGATTTACTTAAACTATTTGATAAAAAAATATATTTAATAAATGATCAGTATAAAATAGTTTATACCAATGCTTTGCCCAATATTTCATCAGAATATGCAGAAGATGATCGTAATAAATCCTGTTATAAATTAATTTTTAATTCCGACACACCTTGCAAATATTGCACCTTCTCTTTTTTAAAAAGCAACGATTTAAACGAAATTCAAAACAATTTTCAAAAAAAATACATTCGTATTAAAAATCACATGAATAAAGAAACCCTGCATCAGGATTTTTCGCTTACTCAAACAATATTAAATAAAAACAATGAATTTTTTTACGTAGATATAATTGATGTTAATAAAAATGAATCCATGTACGATGCCGGCGATCAATTAACTACTCTTGGAGCCCATGTTCAAACAGTGGCTCATGAATTATCTAACCCAATCACTGGATTAAACCTTACACGCCAGCAAATAGCTAAAATACTGGATTCAAGCGATACAATCAACTCCAGAGAATTAAAACCCCTTGTAAATTTATTATTAAAAGATATCAGACGCGCTGCCGGCGTTCTTTCTGAAATTCGAAATTATTCTCGTCCGGTTAATAAATCCTATAAACTGGTAGATTTGAAAACTGTTCTTAAATCTGCGTTTGATAATGTTTCAAGAATCTATGAATCAACACATATTAAAACCGCATTTCAATGGGATGCCGATGAAAATTATACCATTGCTGGAAATGCCGCAAAGCTGGAACAATGCTTTATCAATATTATAAAAAACAGCTTTGAAATGTTTAATTTACAAAATAATTTTAAATTAAATGAAGTTAAAGTTCTCGCAGAAAAAACAGATACCGCTGGAATGATAAAGATTCAGATCATTGACAACGCGGGTGGAATCTCAAATGATGCTCTAATAAACGTTTTTAAACCATATTTTACTACTAAAGAGCGTTTTCGGGGACTTGGACTTGGACTTTACATCGCAAGCAAGATTTTAAAAGAACATCATTCTACGATAAGCATAGAATCGATAGACGATAAAACAATGGTTACGATTTACATGAATCAACAGGAAAATTCTAAATAAAATATGCTAAATACTTTATTAAGTAAAACCGGATATCTTTTTAAAGATGTTAAAAAGAAAATTTTGCTTGTAGAAGATGCGGAATCGATACTCCTTGCTATTAATGATTATTTATCAAAGTCATTTCAAATTCATTCCGTTACATCGGTAAGAGATGCAGAAATGGAAATTCAAAACAGTCTTGAAGAAAATTCTCCTTTTGATCTTATAGTTACCGACATCCATTTGTCTGATCGTACCGGCTTCGATCTCATTCGATTTACACGAGAACATAGTAAATCTACAAAAGTGGCGCTAATTACTGCTTATGAAATAAATGACTATATGGAAATTATTTATAAAGACGGCATTGATCAGGTTATCACGAAACATTCTCAAATGAGTTTACATGATATTTATGTAATGGTTCAAAAAATACTATCGCAGGATATTTTTGGAATTGAGAAATATTTTTCTGATATTAGAACGTTCTTTCCTTCTGAAATGGACAATAAAATAACTCCAGGCAACAAGGAAGTATTTAGTGTAACCATTAAATCGACCATTGATAAAATCTATTGGATCAATACCGTTGCCGAAGTTCTCAAAAAAGAAAAAAATGTACCCATTGCCACATCTCGTCTTGTGATGGATGAATTGCTGGCAAATGCAATGATCAGAGCTCCCCGATTTGAAGACGGCTCATTTAAGTATCAACGCAGAAACATTGAAACCTCCATGTTGATTCCCTATGATAATATTATTTTGGATCCGGAAGACTATGTAATTTTTCAATATGGTTTTTATAATGACTGGGTCATCATTGCATGCCAGGATCCTCATGGATCTTTACGTAAACAGGAAATACTGTATCGGCTTTATCGTCATATTGCCATTGATCCAAAAAATTCGCTTCCTCAGGGTATATCTGATTCGCATGGAAGAGGTATTTTTTTATTGCGCGAACATCTTACAAATCTTGTATTTAATATTCAAAAAAACAGAAAAACTGAAATCATAGGAATGTATCATACACAGCAGGATATTCCGTATAAAAATATATCCATTTATGAAAAAGACTGATAACGATATAATTTTAGAACTGCAGGATGTTGAAATTTCTTACAAGAAAAAAAATATTCTCACAAATACAAATTGCCGTGTAAAAAAAGGCGATTTTATTGCAGTAACCGGAAAATCCGGCAGCGGAAAAAGTACATTATTATATGTTCTTGGCGGATTCCTTCGACCTGTATCTGGTCTATATTTGTTTGAAAAAAAGAAAGTCTACAAAGTAGGTGAAATAGGTCTGGGCAGATTTCGAAAAAAAAATATCGGATTTCTTTTTCAA
>JAOUFY010000031.1 GCA_029857955.1 Spirochaetia bacterium | reverse complement strand
GTGAAAACTATTCGTGCAAAAAACCAATTTATAATCTTGAAGAGTTTTTGCAAACAATTTCAAACTTAAAGAAATAGAACGCCTCCGGATTCATGAGTTGGGACGATACTTATAGTCGGCGTAGCGGATTCTTGAACATGTATATTTCAGACTGCGCGTCTTTGTTTAGAATATAAGTAATGGATTTTTATCAATCATCGTCGTCATCTTCATGCTCATGTTCATCATGATCACTATTTTTTCTGCGATATTTACCTGATCGCGGCGTTGCACCGGTTGTTGAATCTGCATTTCTATATTCTGACTTTGGCATATGCTGCCAGGCTTCTCTCTCGTTTGCGCTGCGATGACATTGTACACAATTATCAAATGTTTTCAAACCGAGATTCATATGTAATCGCTTTATTCCAGATTGACTATGCTCATGACAATTGTAGCAGGTATACTCTGTATAGTCCTGACCGTTGTGGCAGTTTTGACATTTATCTGGATGTACAGAGGAAAATTGAAAGTATTTATTGTGATCAAATTGGACTGATTTCCAGTTTGTTGAATTATGACATGAATTACATGTTTTAAACTGCTTATGAAGTTTATCATCAGGTTTCATATGGCAATTTTGACATTTATTTTGGGTATCGAACAAGTCGTGAGTAAACTTTCCTTTACGAATCATTTGACTTGACAAATGCTCGGGATGGCACGAATAACAGGTAGCTGATCGAATATCTTCATGCAATAATTTTACAGGAATTTTTACCCTGGTTTCTGATGATTGAAATATTTTGTTTCCGCCAATACTACTCAAAGAGTGACAAGAAATACATTTTGAATTGGGGACTCCCGATAATCCAGCATGGCATTTTGAACATTGATCTTCCAGTTTTTTATGATGTGACTGAACACTCCCTGGACTTAAAAAAGTATGAGGATAATAAAAAACAACTACAAATGAAAAACCCAGAATCAATAACGACGTTGATAAATTTCGTATCATTTTACCATATACCATGCTACAGAAATTATATGAAACAGTGAAAGCGAAGTAAAAAAAGAAGCAATGGTTAAATGCACCGATCGCCATTTTTTCATAAAGTCAGTTGCCAAAGAATCTATGTATAAAGTTTCATCAATCATATTTTCATCCATTCCCGCCTGAAAAAGCTTGTCTCGACTTTCAGCAAGTCTACTCTGTGCAATTTTTTGAAGATAACCGCCCACAAATCCGCTGATGATTACAATCAACATACTGGCAAGAGCCATCCACGGATAAAAAGCATGGAGATGAATACCAGCATGAACCAATATCATTAAACTCCCAATCCATGCCATCCATTCATGAAATTTTAAATGATACTTTAGTTTACCTGCCGTAAAAACTTTTTTCTTTCGCAGAGAATAAATAAATGATAACACAATGAAAATAGTTCCAGGAATACCCAGATAGCGGCCCACCCATACATAACCGGAGTCGTGCATAATTTGATCTAAAATCCGCGCAGCTAAAAATAAAAAAACAAACCACAAAATCGACGGAATAATATGCTTTTGTATAATTTGTGGTTTCATTTTGTAGCCAATTTTAAATTTAATTCTATCTTGACAAGCCTGTGAAGAATCTAAATCATAAAACTTCGTATTTTAAATGATCTGTATAGTCTACACCGTCAGAATTTAATTATTCAGAAATTCATTCTTTTGCCGCTCCTGATTAAAGAGCTACTTAAATAAATAGACGAAGCAACAATGATAACCATTTGATCCTAAAAAACATGGAAGATTTGAAAAACCGTTTGATCAAGATGCATAAACATTTTAGTAAATGGGCAAGGCGTAGAGATATTTATGCCTACCGCGTTTACGACAGAGATCTGCCCGACTACCCTTTTGCTGTAGACATTTATGAAGACCGTTTATGTATAAGCGAATATGTCAACGACTCTGTAACTTCACGTAAAAATTACGTTCAATGGAGAGATCAGGTGATTTCTACAATTGGCAAAGCGCTTGGTTTTATGCCGGATAAAATATATACGCGGACCCGTCAGAGACAAAAAGGCAATGCCCAGTATGATAAAATTTCTCAACGATCTGAACTCTTTGAGGTTCGTGAAGGCGGCTTAAAGTTTCTTGTCAATTTAAGCGATTATCTCGACACAGGACTTTTTTTAGATCATCGCCCCACCCGTTCGATCATTCGTGAAGAAGCTATTTATAAAAACTTTTTAAATTTATTTTGCTATACAGGAGCTTTTACCGTCTACGCCGCAGCAGGAAAGGCTCAATCAACAGTGAGTGTCGATACGTCCGCCGTATACCTTGACTGGTTACAAATAAATCTTGAAATCAATGGATTACTTTCTGGCCAACACAAAACAGTACAGGCCGATGCAAGAGAATACGTTAATTCATATTCCGGTAAGCCGTTTGATTTAATTTTTTGCGATCCGCCGGTTTTTTCGACCGGCAAAAAGCTTGCCCGCGATTTCGACGTGCTGAGAGACCATCCCGAACTAATTGACAGTTGTTTAAAAATTCTTTCACCTGGAGGGACTCTTTATTTTTCAACCAACTTTCGAAAATTTAGGATTCAATGGCAGGGAAAATATGAAGACATCAGTCTAAAATCCATACCCGACGACTTTCGACATGGAACAGGCAATAAGCAAATTCACGTTTGTTATCGTATTAAAAAACCAACATAGTTTTAATGATTTTTGCTTTTCCTGACCTCTTTAAAATGGTTTCTATCTTTTATGAAAATTATAAAAGATATCGATAAAGGAAACGGCGAAATCATCCGTGTTGAAATTAGTGAATTTAAAGGTATATCGTATTTAAACCTGCGGGTCTGGTTTACAGATAAAGAAAGCGGCGAATACAAACCAACCCAAAAGGGTATCGCTATAAAACCAGAGCTATACCCCTTGTTAAAACAAGCTGTACTCGATGCTGAAGAAGCTTTAAAAAATAAAACCTAGTACCAGTACTTACTGTTTAGTTTACCTATTCAGTGTTTTCATTCCCGACTCGGGATAACGCGTACCGGCTGCGGCGCCTTGAGGGAACATTTTATCGAGTTCTTCAATGTCACTTGATGAAAGTTTCAGTTCAACCGAAGCGGCATTTTCCTCCATATATTTAATTTTTTTAGTTCCTGGTATTGGTACAATGTCATCACCCTTTGCCAGTGTCCAGGCGATGGCCAATTGAGCTGTAGTACAATGTAACTTTTTAGCCATGCCTTCTAACTTCTTTAACAATTGCATATTTTTAACAAGATTCTCATCCTGGAATCTGGGATTATTGGTTCGATAATCACCGGAAAGGAAATCTTCTCGTTGTTTGAATCGCCCGGCAAGAAAACCTCGACCAATAGGGCTATATGGTACAAAACCAATACCTAGTTCGCGGATGGTCGGCAATATTTCTTCTTCAACGTCGCGTGTCCAAAGTGAATATTCCGTTTGAAGGGCAGATATGGGATGCACCCTATGAGCTTTTCGAATGGTCTCTGCCGATGCTTCTGATAAACCCAAATAACGTACTTTACCTTCTGTAACAAGTTCAGCCATTGCGCCGACGGTTTCTTCAATTGGCGTTTGTGCATCTACACGGTGCTGGTAATAAAGATCAATGACTTCAACGCCCAGCCGTTTCAAACTGTTTTCACAGCAGGTTTTTACATATTCCGGTTTTCCGTTTACGCCCAAAAATTCGCCGTTTGGTCCGCGCATATTTCCAAATTTTGTAGCGACGATGACGTTGTCTCGCTTGCCTTTTAAGGCCTTGCCTACCAATATTTCGTTTTTACCGACACCGTACATATCTGCTGTATCAAAAAAATTTACGCCCAAATCAATTGCCCGGTGAACTGTTTTTATCGATTGTTCATCATCAAAACCGGCATAAAAATCAGACATTCCCATGCAGCCAAGTCCAATGGTTGAAACCTCTAAACCCTCTTTACCTAAATTTCGTTTTTTCATATGGATCGATCTAAATTGCTAAAGCGATCAGTAAAGAAATTATTTATATTTTTTCAATACTGTACATTTTTTCAAGTAAATTACCTGGCTTTAAGTGATCTGCGATTTTCTCTTTTAACTTGTATATATTCGATTAGACCTGGTAAAAGCGATACAATAATAATTGCAAATATCACAAGTGTAAAATTCTGTTTCACTATTTCAAGATTACCGAAAAAATAACCGGCTCCAATAAACAAAACCACCCATAAAATGCCGCCGACAACATTGTACACTAAAAATTTTCGATAACTCATGTCGCCAATACCGGCAACAAAAGGAGCAAAGGTACGAACAATAGGTACAAATCGGGCAATGATGATGGTTTTTGCTCCATATTTTTCATAAAAAACATGAGCCTTCATTAAATTTTCTTTTTTAAAAAAGCGAGATTTCTCATAATGAAATATTTTAGGGCCAATTTTTTTACCAATGGCATAATTGACCGAGTCGCCTAGAATGGCTGCTGTGATCAAAAGCAGGGTTACCCATACAACGTTAAAATCTCCATTTGCAGAAAAGGCACCAACCGTAAACAAAAATGAATCACCCGGTAAAAACGGTGTAACAATTAAACCTGTTTCACAAAATATAATGGCAAATAGTATATAATATGTTATAGCTCCAAACTGCTCAATTAAAAAACTAATGTACAAATCAATATGTAAAATAAAATCTATAGCGCTTTTAATATATTCCATGATCTAACTCCTTATTAAGTCAGATATTAATTTTATAACATAGTGTGAACTTTTTTACAATGTTTTGTGGGTGCCGTCACAGTAAGGTGAATTTCTTGTATGTTTACACTGACATAATACCACCTTCTTTTTTTCAACCAATTCAAATTTAAGCGGTGTAAATGATGTGGTTTTGTAAGAACCATCACAAAAAGGTTGACCTTTAGAATGTCCGCATTTACACCAATGATAGGTACCTGCTTCAAGCTCAACTATCGCTGGTTTTTTTTCTGCAATCTTTACTTCTTCCATATAACACTCCTTTTAGAACTTTTGAATTTGCCAAGTGTTATATCGATCTACGAATATTGATGGTCATCTTAAAAAAAACAGATATCGTAAAAAAACCTATTGCCCAAATGCCAAGTGAAATAGAAAGCTCCGGATATGTTATTGTATATTCTGTAACTTCGCCAAGAGTAGAAGGTATAAAACCACCGATCACCAAAGCCATGCCTTTATCAATATAAGTTGAAATAAAAATGAGTAAAGCGCCCAGGATCAATAAACCTTCCGTTTGTCTGACTTTTTTAAATAATAGCATGATCACACCAATAATACCGAGAACTGCAGAAGTTCGAACCCAGGGAACAAGTTTATCATGACCATCCAGACCGAAAAATAAATACTGAAGAGTTTCTTTATGATCTGGAATGTTGCTATAAAATGCCGTAAAAAACTCCATCGAATAAAAAAAGATATTTACAATCATTCCATAAATCATGATTTTTGAAAGCGTTGAAATTGCATCAGGTTCTACTTCATAACGAGTTGTCTTTTTTACAACATGAAGTAGAATCAATAAAAAAGCCGGCCCTGAAGCAAAGGCTGATGCCAGAAATCTTGGAGCCATGATGGCTGTAAGCCATAGATGTCGTCCTGGCAGACCCGCATATAAAAATGCAGTAACCGTGTGAATACCAACAGCCCATGGAATGGAGATAAAAACAAGTGGTTTGACCCAACCGGGAAGCTTTAAACCAGACTGTTCCGATTTTAAAGTATTCCAGCCAACTACAAAGTTAATAGCAACATAACCGGTTAAAACGTTCATGTCCCAGAACAAGACAGAACCTGGAGTTGGGTGAAGCAATATATTAAAGGCTCGTTGAGGTTGTCCCATATCGGCCATGATAAAAAGCCCGCACATAAGAACCGCTCCAACGGCCAGCCATTCGCCAAAAATCACAACTTTATCAAACTTTTTATAATGATGAAGGTAATATGGTATAACCAGCATTACAGCGGATGCCGCAACACCAACAAGAAAAGTAAAATTTGAAATATAAAAACCCCAGCTGATATCGCGACTCATACCGGTAATTCCCAAACCCTCATCAAGCTGACGCATATAGAAATATATACCATTGGCCGCAACAAGAGCAAGCCCCAACAGCCAGATTTTATAGAAATTATTACCTTTAAAACCTTTTTCGATCATTTGTAATTCCTTTTATATTTCTCAGAGATCATACCAGATAAAACACCGAAGGTTCTGTTCCCAATCCGGCTTTTCTTTTTATAGAAGGGTTATTTTTTAACAATTTACGAATCTCAGAATCTGGATCATTTAAATTACCAAAAGTAAGCGCACCTTCTTTACAGCTTTGTACGCAGTAAGGGTTTTTTCCTGTACCAATAATTTCTTCACAAAAATTACATTTTTCTACAACCCCTCTGGTTCTTGTAGGAAAATCAGGATTTAATTTTGCAATACCCTTTCGAGGCTCTGCATAGTTAAAACTGCGCGAACCATAGGGGCAGGCCGCCATGCAGAAACGACATCCAATACAACGATGGTAGTCCATCATAACGATTCCGTCATCTTTACGTTTCCACGTCGCCTGTGTCGGACAAACCCTGACACAAGATGGGTTTTTGCAATGATTGCACAACGTTAAGAAAGGCATATCTGCTGAAAATTCAGCTTCGATGTTATAATCACGATCCTGAAATAAATGTTTGGCAGGCTCTTTCCAAATCCACTTAATTTCATTTTTTTTACTTTTATGATCAGGAACGTTGTGTTTTAAGTGGCAGGCGCTTGCGCAATCAGTACAACCCTCTTTGCATTTTCGTGTATCAACCGCCATACCGTAACGAACTTTAGAATTTGATTCAGCTGCATCAAATTCACCACTGGCATAGATCTTAAAAGCCAGAGGCCCGCCAAATCCAAGTAAAGCGGCAACACCAGAAAGCTTTAGAAATTCTTTTCGGTTTACTTCATTATTTAATTTCATGGATGGCCTCCGCTTTACTATTTAACTGGTTAGTATTTTGAATCCCTGTAATATGACAGTCAAAACAATAAGGTTTAACCCCTGCGGATGTATGGCAGCTATCACAAAATTCTTCTTTATTGGAATGACACTTTAAACATGTTCCGGTTAATGATTTATTAAAATGCTCACCCTTTGAATTTATATACGTTTTCTTGTTTTCACGTACAACTTCGTTTCTCCAGTGATTTAAAAGTTTCATGTGCTTTGCTCTCATAAAAGCACGGTCTTCAATACATCCAGAAAACCCGTTTTCTCTGGCAAAAGCAAGAGCTGGTTTTATATTTGCATCAGGCATTTCATAGTTTGTTTTTGATACAATAAACACCTTATTCCAAAACGGAAAAGTTGCTAAAGCTAAAAAAATGAATACGCCTGTAAAAACTTTTATTTTGCTATACATCTTAAACATGAGAACCTTCCGAAGAATTTTCCGGAGGAAGTAGAAGATCATTATCTCTTAAATCAACCGTTCGTTTTTTTTCGCCATCCATAACCAGGGCATTTCCAACCAATTCCATTAAACCCGATGTATCAACACCAGGAGTCCAGTAATTTAAGAGAGAAGGAAAAGCGGCACGGTCAATGGCACACATGGCTGTCAGCAAATTTACTCCATGGGTTTCTTGAACATGTTTTACCGCGCTTGCTCTTGCAAAGCCACCCTTTAAACGAGTTTCCATAAATTCATTGGTATTTAAACCGGATCCGCTTCCGCAACAAAATGTTTTTTCACGAATGGTTTCTTCCGGCATTTCAAAGAAATGATTCGCCACATTCTTTATTATATAGCGGGGTTCTTCAAACATACCCATGCCTCGAGAAATATTACACGAGTCGTGAAATGTTATTTTACGATGGTCATTACGTGATTTATCAAGTTTAATTTTGTTATTACGAATCAAGTCTGCAGTAAATTCTGCGATATGCACAAATTTGGTAGAATCAGCAAAAGAAAATTTTGTTCCTGTAATTGGCGAAACCGGTTTTTCAAGAAAACTGGCTGGCCCTGTCATCGTGCTCATATACTGATGAACCACACGCCACATGTGACCACATTCTCCGCCCAAAAGCCATTTTACTTTTAACCTCTCGGCCTCAGCGTACATTTTTGAATTTAGCCTTTTCATCATTTCATGAGAAGTAAATAATCCAAAGTTTCCGCCTTCTGAAGCATAGGTACTTAAAGTATAATCCAAACCAATATGCTCAAAAAGAAGCAAATAGCCCATCATGGTATAAATACCAGGTTCTGCAAAAAAATCTGCCGAGGGAGTAATGAACAATATTTCAGCGCCTTTGCGATTAAATGTCGGGTTTACCGTAACTCCGGTGATACTTTTGATATCTTCCAACAGCGATTCAACGCTGTTTACAATGGCGTGAGGCTTTAACCCAAGATGATTTCCGGTCATAAAGCTGTTTGAAGCAGGTCCAACTACCCAGTTGATACCGACACCAACCTCATGCATCAGCTCACGAGCCTGCATGGTGATTTCAGCGGTGTCTATTCCATAAGGACAAAAAATCGAACAGCGGCGACATTCTGTACATTGGTAAAAATATTTATACCATTCCTTTAAAACATCTTCGGTCATCTCGCGCGCGCCGGCAATTTTTCCGAGTAATTTACCCGATGCGGTATTTTGTTTTCGATAAACCGAACGCATCAGTTCAGCGCGTAAAACCGGCATATTTTTTGGATCGCCGGTTCCAATATAAAAGTGACATTTATCAGCGCATGCTCCGCAGCGCACACAGATATCCATAAAAACTTTTAAGGAACGAAAACGCTCGAGCCTGGTTTTAAAACTTTTATTCATGGTTTCTTTCCAGTCCGGAACTAATTTCCAGTCTGGATCGGCAGGATCCCACTCTCTTGGATTCGGCAAACCTAGAATACCTACCGGCCCAGCTTTTTCACCATAACAATAGGTACCCGGTTCAAAAGTCGTTTCAACTTTCGACCATACTTTTTTAGGCATCTCATAGTTTACACGAGATAGTTCTTCTGATTTAGGTAAATTTGCCATATAGTTTCCTTTTACTCTTTATCTAAAGGAAGACCGGCTCCCTTCATTGCTTCTCTAAATTCATCTTCGTATTCTTCATAAGAATGTACTTTGACAGAATAATTCCATGGGTTGACATGCCTTATACGGCGACTGTCCCCTGTCATATTTCTGGTTGGACTGAAAAACACACCGCCCATATGCATGAGTTTACTAAAGGGGAAATACATAAATAAAGAACTTACCAGAAAAAAATGAACGTAAAATACCGAAGAAACTTTTTCTGGCAAAGCCGGCGAAAAACTTGTCAAACTCATGACCAGTTCTTTTACTCCAATCACATCCACTCGAGAAACATACCTCATCATTATACCGCTAAAAGCAATGGCAAGAATTAAAAAAAGAGGTATAAAATCAGCAATTAATGAAATGTATTTTACCTGTGGTATAAACACACGACGCAAAAATAAAAATGTTACCGATAAAAGTAAAATTGCATCGGTAAGATAAAAAATGGGTAGACCAATTTGAAACATAGAATCAAATTTTTCAAGCGTAACAATTGCGGAAGGAATGGGATACAAAAAAAATCTAAGGTGACGAATCAGTATGTATAAAAAACTCCAGTGAAACATCAGTCCGCCAAGCCACAATGATTTGTCAGAAGCGTAACCCGGTTTAAAACTTTCCGATTTTGAACTTTTTACCAAACCTGCTTTTGTGTTTCGAAAAAGAGATCGAAAGAAAAAAATCTCCATGAACATTCGACCAATCACACCGAAACTTCCAGATGGGTTTTCAAAATGGTCAGATTTAATCCATTTTAAAGATTTTTGCTGACCGGCAGTTGTTGTGATGTTAAAGGGAACGGGGGATTTTGCCCAGTAAAATATCTTTGCAGTAAAACCTGCTATAAAAATAATAAAAGCAGCATAAGGAATGACTATACCAAAGACATACTCCATATGTAAATATTCAACGCCTGTAAACGCTGCCAGAGATAAAATTAAAACGGTGATTAATGCAAACAAAATTTTCATAACATATTTTCCATAATTTTAATGACCATTACTTTGCTATACACTGCTTGAAAAAGCAGATGGACACGAAGCACCCTTCATACCGAGAGAATCTTCAGTAAATGCGCCATTTTGTAATTCTCTTAATTTAATTTTTTCTAATACATTTTTAGCGGTTGAATAAAACAAACTCGCACTTTTAAAAAGTTCATCTGATCTTTGATTAATTTCAATTAACTGTTTATCGCTAAAATAAATTTCAGTTGTATGAACTTTAAAATTATCTAAAAAACACTGTTTTAAAATCTTTGGATATTGAATTACATCTTCTGATGTTTTAGAATCCAAAATTCTATATTTTATCAAGGTCTCTGCAACCGGGGGCATTAACGATAAATCTTGCGAGAGCATGTAATCATATAATTTCGTAAATTCATGACTAACCTGAAACAAGAGAGGGTTCTCAAATTTTAATTTTTCAAAATGTCTCACTTCAACTGAAGTCGGTTTATAAAATTCCGGAATCACCGTCATTAACCATTGTGTCATAACGCTAATCCGGATATTGTCCATTGTTTTTAAAACCAGATCCATATCTCTATAAAAAATCAGCGGAATATATAATCTTAAATACTCCGCTTAAATTTTCTAATTACACACAGCCTGTTGGTTTTGGCAGACCGGCAAATTTACATGCTTGTTTCGCCGGGCCTTCTGGAAACAATTCATAAAGATATTTGTTGTTTCCTTTTTCTTCACCAAGTTTTTTACCAATTGCTTTAGTAAGAACGCGGATCATCGGAGCAATTTGATATTCGTCGTAATATTCACGAAGAAAATTAATCACTTCCCAGTGCGCTTCGGTTAAATTAATTTTTTCATTTTTTGCGATAAACTCGCCGAGATCATGACTCCAGTCATCTAAATTGGTCAGATAACCTTCTTCATCCACCTCATAACTTTTTCCATTAAATTCAAGTGTTGCCATTTATGTTTCCCCCTCATAAAAACTTTTTAAGTCCATCCTTTCTCATAAAACAGACTGCGAAAAACTTTTCAGACAATTATTTTTTTTTAACCAAACTTGGCAAGTAAATTATTATATTTGATTTATCTAATATTCTATTCGGGAGCGGCAACAGTATGGTTTGGTTGTTCGATACGCACGTTAAAAGCTGCGTTTCTATCAAAATGTTGTGTTCCTTAATATTCATAAAAATATATTGTAATTGACATTTTAAGTTGAGCACATAGAAATTCTTTTTAGAAAATAAATCAATTTAATAAGTAAACCTATGGCCAACAATACATCGCAACATATTTTAAATACATCTGCAAACCTGTTGGGGTTCTGCCTTTTTGTTATAACTTCGTTTCATATCACAAATCAATCCAAGTCAAGCAAAATCGATGAATTTGCAATAGGTGTTGCAATTGGCCTGGTGATATCATGCTTTTTTTCATTTTTTTCGATGAAAACCCAAAATCCCTCCAGAGAAATATGGCTTGAAAAAATTGCCGAATATTTTTTTGCATTATCCCTTGCAGGAATTTTTATAATCATTTTATTTATCGGGTTACAAATCATAGAATAAATCCAACCCGATGCAAACTTATAAAAAACGCCTCATTCTATATTTACTTTTTCTGGTATCGCAAAGCAATGTTATGCCGATTTACCGATCTTATGAAACCCACCTTTCTGACGCGGTTTCTGCTGCCACCGGCGGAAGCGGTACTTCATCGATAAATGGCATTCAAAGTATTCCTCAAAACCCGTCATATTTAGCCGGAATAAATGACTTGTCTTTGGCGCTTGGATTTGAAGGCGTTTTTAATGCAAACAGTCTTTTAAATTTTCCATCGACTCGTTTTGAATATTTACCCCAGTTTGCTTTTAATTTACCAGCCCAGAGTTATGGCTCAGCGGGCTTAATGGCATTTACATCTTTTCAAAACCATGATCAGGCTTTTGAATATAGTTTATACAATTTCGAGGCTATTTATTCCGTTAAATTTTTAAACGCAGTGTTTATTGGCTTAAGCGCCGGCGGAGGGATGGGGATTGTAAAAAACACAATCCTCGGAGGAGGGTTTGTATATTCAATTTCTGCGCTATATAAAAGCGATTATTTTTCAACCGGATTATTGGTGAGACCGCCAGAAATTCTAAACTATCCCGTTTATAATGGCATTTATGTACAAGAAAGAACCCCGACTCGTTTTCAGGCAGGGTTCACTTCGTACATTAAAGACTGGTCTTTAATTTTTGAACTAGAATACATCGATTGGAAAAATTCACAGTTTATGGAAAACAACATAAATGTTGCGCCAAAACTGCAGCGTGGGTTTGTAGATTTTTTGCACCCCCACCTTGGAGTTGACATACCCCTGCAATGGTTGTTTTCATTAAATGTACGGCTGGGGGTTTATACTGCAGATTCATTTGATTTTAAAGGTATAAACTCAAGGCAAATATTGTTTACTTCAGGCATACGTGTATTTGCCGGTTCAAACGATTGGAAAAATAAACTCCTCATCGATTTATCGTATGAATCCGGTTTTTTGCCGTCTCTGTTTTGGAGTGAAAATCATCAAAGAGAAAGTCTGAGATTTACCCTGGGTTATTCAATTTAAACAAAATACTTGCCCAAACCATGATTAAATTCATTATAACATGTTTGTAAATCAACATCAATATTCAAGTATTTCAATCTGGCATTATTTTCTTTAAACTGCCCCAGTTGTAAAAAAGGAATACCTAGCAGGCTTAACTCTCCTTCGAGTTTTTTAGAATTGGAGGTTCCCAGTAAATAACTATGAGCGCTTTCTCCCCAGAAAAAATTGTCGCCTGAAATTTTATTTTTATTCATGTGGCTGTGGATATTATCATGATTAAAATGAAAACCGACTTTACTTTCATGCTCGCCCTGACCATTTTGTTCGTTTTTATAAAAAGCAAATATCATTCGAAGCAGAGCTGTCATGATTCCGCCAAAAGAAAGGTCGATGGCAGAACCGATCACTCGCTCATGAATTAATTTAAGAACACCTTTACCAACGTTGATTTCCTGTTCAATATTTAAATCTGGTAATTCATGGTTATATTCATTTAAGTTTATATATGCGTATTGACTGCAACCAAGTTCAGGCTTAAAAAAACCCGTTAAATAAAGGGTCATATCTTTTTCAGGTAAAATACCCGTACCTGTTTTTACATCGTCGATCAAACCAACCATTCCCAAGGTCGGTGTAGGCAATACGGGACCTTGACTGGATTCATTGTAAAAGGACACGTTTCCGCCTGTAATGGGAATCTTCATGGCTTCAGCAGCATCGGACATCCCCGTAACAGCCTGTTCAAAAAAATAATAATTTTCAGGAATATATGGATTTGCAAAGTTTAAACAATTTGACAAACCAATCGGTTGAGCTCCTGTAGAAATAATATTTCTATAAGCTTCGGCAACATTATGCTGCGCGCCCTTATAAGGATTTATCGATACATAAAACGAATTTCCGTCTGTGGTGGCTGCAATACCAAGGTTTGTACCAGGAACTCTATAAAGCCCGCCGTTTTGCCCCGGGCCAATCATTCTCATGGAACCAATATCGGTGTCATACTGCTCATAAACCGCGCTTTTGCTGGCAAAATTCGGATGCCCAATCATTTTTAAAATAATTTTTTCAACAACTTCCGATTGGTTGTTTTCTATAGCATCTTGAAAAATCTGTAAATTTTTAGCCTTTACATTCTCAAGTCTCGGTTCAGGTTTTTTAGTTTCTCGTTTATATCGGGGGGCTCCGTCAGAATTTACGGTCAACACTCTGGCGACAAGGTCAGCGTATAAATGACCATGATGGAATACACGCAGACGATTGGTGTCAGTGATGACCCCGATTTGCGCACAGTCAAGCTCCCAGGTTTCAAATACATGCAGAACTTTTGAAAGATTTTCAGGGTCAATGATCATCAACATTCGTTCCTGACTTTCAGAAAGTAAAAACTCAAAAGGCTCCATCGCTTCTTCACGCGCAGGAACTTTTTCAAGATGGAGATCCATACCGACTCCGCCAGAAGACGACATTTCACTGGAAGAACTTAACAATCCGGCGGCTCCCATGTCCTGAACAGCAACGACCAGATTTTCGCGAATACATTCAATCGTTGCTTCCATCAGCAGTTTTTCCATAAATGGATCGCCAACCTGCACCGCGCTGCGCTCTTCCGTCGATTGTTGCGAAAGATTCTTTGAAGCAAAACTGGCGCCATGGATGCCATCACGCCCTGTTTTTGCGCCAACATACAGAACAAGGTTTCCGACACCGGAAGCTCTGGCAGAGGCAAGTTTACCGACTTCAGCGATTCCTACCGTCATCGCATTAACCAGCGGATTGGTTGTGAAGCTGTCATGAAAATATATTTCGCCGCCTGAGCAGGGAATTCCCAATGAATTGCCGTAGTTTCCAATGCCGCGGACAACTTCGCGCAATAAATGCCTATTTGTCGGTAACTCAGGACTTCCAAACCGTAATGAATTTAGGCTCATCAAAGGCCTCGCGCCCATGGTAAAAATATCTCGCATGATGCCGCCCACACCGGTTGCCGCCCCCTGATAAGGTTCAATGGCGGAAGGATGATTGTGCGATTCAATTTTAAAAACAACCGCATATTGATCGCTTATTTTTAATGCTCCGGCGTTTTCTTCTCCGCGCAAAGCCAAAAGTCGATCAGATTCACAATATAAATTTTTTAACAATAAAATAGAATTTTTATAAGAACAGTGCTCCGACCACATTCCAGAAAACATGGCCAGCTCGGTAAACGTCGGCTGCCTGCCGATTTTTTCAACAATTAAATCATACTCTCCGTCTTTGAGTCCGAGTTTTTTAGCTTCTTCAGATGTACCTGTTCGATCAACCAGTTTTAACGACATATCGGGTAAATGTGTAAATTAAATCATGCTGTCAATCAGGTGATTGATCTTAACTGTGTAAAAATTAGCGATAAAGAATTAATTCTCCCAAGTATGCAAATGCTGTATCGATGCGCTTCACCCTGACTTAAAAAAGTTTCCCTGGATTTAAAATTCCTGCAGGGTCAAGTTCCTTTTTCAGATTTTCCATAATTTTGCATTTGGCTTTATGCTGTTCATCGCCTTTCATGTACAACTTATGATCCGTTCCAATACCATGATGATGAGAAAGAGCGCCATTATTTTTTAGCAGTGTATTTGTAATTTGGCTTTTCAGTTTTTCGTATTCGTTAACCGGATTTTTTTTCTCATGTAAATATAAGACCGTAAAATAAATGCAAACCCCCTGAGCTGAAATATGAGATACATGCGACATTAAAAGATATTTTTTCGACATTTTTAACCGTAGCTTGTCAAATAACAGATAAATCTCGGTTTTTAACTTTTCAAGATCAGACCAGTTTACCCATGTTTCAAAGGTATCAGATGCCACGCCAAAATCCAAAAGATAATCCCGAATGTATGGTGTTTTATAGCGAGATGCATACCAGGACTCTACGGGACCTGAACCAAGTTGAATGCATTTTTGTTTTTTTACAATTTTAGAAATTTTATGCATTTCCATCCTGGCATAATGCCCATCGGTGATGATTAACATTAAACATGGAGTTTGATAACCCAAACTATTTAATAAAAAATTTTTTAATTTCTTTCTGCCGTTATTTTTTAAATTCAATAGCCGATAGTATTGTGTTTCTTCATAATCGCTTAAACGAACCATGGAATATGCGATATGTTTTTGGGAACCTTCACGCATCACTTGGATGGCATCGTTAAAACTGGAAAATAAAAATGCTTGTTGTTTTTTCATGTCCGGCAAGGGTTTAATTTTTACAATTATTTCGGTAATGATCCCCATGGTTCCTTCGCTGCCGGTGAAAATTTGAGTAAGCAAAGGCCCTTCTGCAATTTCAGAAGAAATTTCTGTCTCCAGAAAACGATCTGGCAAACATATTTGGAGTGAAACAATCATGTCTTCAATTTTACCATATTTATCAGACAGGTATCCTGCGCCTCTCGTCGCGACCCAGCCGCCAAGCGTAGAAAATTCAAACGATTGCGGAAAATGCCCAAGCGTATACCCGCTTTTATTTAACAAGATTTCCAATTCGGGACCCAAAATACCACATTGAAATCGAGCGGTTTGAGACACTTCATCAAGTTTTAACATTTTATTCATGTTTGTTAAATTTAAAATAATGATTCCATTATGTAGTTTTACTTTAATGGAATTAATGCCCCCCACAACGCTGGTTCCTCCACCGTAGGGAATAACTGCCATTTTAAATTTTTGAGCAAATTTTAATAAATGGATTATTTGCTGGTTATTTTGAGGATAAATTACAACGTCAGGAAATTCATTTACAGTTCCATTTCGGAGTGAAAATAAATCAGGAAGACTTCTTCCGCGACTGTGAAACAACCTTTCAGAGTGATCCCGTTTAATATATTTTTCAGGTATAATTAAACAAAGTTGTTTTAAAGCATTTCCGGTGATTCGTGATTCAGGAATTTTAATTTGTTCTGCCCGTATTGGAGATCCTATTTTTTCAAGAGGCTGCTCAAAAAGCTTTTCCAGAGAAGGTATTAAATTTACATAATCCAAATCAATGTTAAAACCAATTTCTTGCCAGCCCCAACCATTCCATTTTTTAATCATGCTAAATCCGAATTTTAATTGCAGAAGGAATCACGCTTAAATTTGCCGGAGAGTATCCCCATGTTTCACCGTCTAGGTCAAATGGTATATTATATTCGCCTTGAATTTCAAAAATTTTTGCTTTAAACGTTTTTATTTTTTTATGAAAAATATGTTCCCCTGAATAAATTTTTTTAGATAAAAAAATTGTTTCAAAAAAATTTAAATTCTCAAATAAAATAATCTCCATCAATCCATCATTTAAAATAGCATCCGGTGCCATTTTCATACCGCCGCCTTGAAAGATACCATTGGCTATAGCAATATTTTGAACCTGTCTGTTTAACGATTGACCATCCACTTTTAGATCTATCCGCTTGTTTTTATACAACAACAAAGTAAGTAAAGTAATGATGTAATAACTTGCTTTTCCTCCGAGGATTTTTAAAAATTTATATCGATTAATTCTATCAACAACCTGACCGCCAAGACCAAAGCTGGCCATATTGATGAAGTATCGAATTCCTGTTTTGCAATCCATCTGAATAACATCTAACTTGTGATCTGTAAACTTCTCGTCTTTTTTCCCCAGAAAATCCGTCGAATGAAAACGGGATTTTATTGACTTTATAAAGTCGCCTCCGGTGCCGGTATTGATAACTGAAAATACGCTATTTGGGTAAAGATTTTTTTTATCTTTAAAAAATGCATTGGCGATTTCATTTAAAGTTCCATCTCCTCCAACTGAAATAATCCATACCCCGCCTTGCTGAAGAAATTTACGTGCAATTTCAGTTGCATGGCCTCTGGCATTTGTAAATTCATATGAAAATGATCCAACCAGGGACTCCAGTTTGGTAGAGATGTGCGGCCAGTTTTTTCCCGTTAATCCATGAGCCGAAGCCGGATTAACAATTACCTTGATTTCGCTCATTTATATTCCAGATATTTCGCCACCTTAAACAGTCAATAGTTTTTCGTGCTGCCAGAAAATGCCCAGTATAAAGTTTCTCTCGAGAAGACACAAAACTTCAATCACCTTTTTAAAATTAAAAATACGTGCACAAAGTGTGTATCTATTGTGTAAGATAACCCCAAATAGATGAAAATTGATTTACATTGCATGGATGTCTACCTGTTTTGGATTATGGCTAAAAACACTGTAACGATCACGGATAATTCTACCGGTAAATCCATTGAAATACCCCTTCTTCAAGGAACCGAAGGGCCTGCTACGGCTGACATCGGAAAACTATATTCCGAACTGGGCATATTTACAATTGACCCCGGTTTTACATCTACGGCAAGCTGTGAAAGTAAAATCACGTACATTGACGGCGAAAAAGGAATTCTTTTATACAGGGGATATCCAATTGAACAACTTGCCGAAAAAAGCACACATTTGGAAGTATGTTATCTTTTATTACACGGCGAATTACCCTCTAAAACCCAGCTGCAATCTTTTCGAAGCAGTATCGGCCATCACAGTATGATACACGAAGGCTTAAAAAGCTTTTTTAACGGATTCAGCCGAGATGCCCATCCCATGTCCATTATGGTGAGTGTTGTAGGAGCCCTTTCCGCGTTTTATCATGATTCTCTGGATATATTTAATCCTGAACATCGTGAAATCTCCGCGCATCGAATGATCGCCAAGATGACCACCATCGCCGCAAATTCTTATAAATATTCCGTCGGTCAGCCGTTTGTCTACCCAAATAACGAACTAAGCTACACTGAAAATTTTCTGCATATGATGTTTTCTGTACCCGCAGAAAAATATGAAATAAACCCTGTTGTCGCCGACGCACTTGATAAAATTTTTATACTGCATGCCGACCACGAACAAAATGCAAGTACATCAACTGTCCGTTTAGCCGGAAGCTCACAGGCAAACCCATTTGCATGTATATCATCTGGAATCACTGCACTGTGGGGACCAGCTCACGGCGGCGCAAACGAAGCCGTAATTAAAATGCTCATGAAAATTGAAAAACCGGAAAACGTAAACAAATACGTTGAAATGGCAAAAGATAAAAACAGTACATTTCGATTGATGGGTTTTGGTCATAGAGTTTATAAAAACTACGACCCGCGAGCTAAAATTTTAAAAGAAACAACAGAGCGCGTATTAAAAGCCTTAAACGTCAGTACACCTCTTTTAGAAGTTGCCATGAAGCTGGAAGAAATCGCGTTAAAAGATCCCTATTTTATCGAGAAAAAACTCTACCCCAACGTTGATTTTTACTCAGGTATCATTTTACGCGCCATTGGAATTCCGTTAAATATGTTTACCGTTATTTTTGCCCTCGGCCGTACTCCTGGATGGATCTCTCACTGGATGGAAATGATTGCAGAACCTAAACAAAAAATCGGCCGTCCGCGCCAGCTATACACAGGGGCTGTATCGCGAAACTACGTGGATATCTCAAAAAGATAAGCAATTGACGCCTTCGAATACTCCAAGGTTTGACTAAAAAGACACAAATTTTGCGTCTTTTTAGTCAAACCCAAAACAATTCAAGTCGGCGTAGCGAATTATATCGAATGTATTAAGGTGAATGCGCGGTTTCGATTTGAAATTTAGAAATTATTTTGATCGGAAAGTGATTCGACCGCGCGTAAGGTCATAGGGAGAAAGTTCAACGACCACTCGGTCGCCGGGGTTCAGACGAATGTAGTGTTTTCTCATCTTGCCTGAAATATGAGCCAGGATTTCATGCTTGTTATCAAGCTCTACCGTAAACGTCGCGTTGGGCAACGCCTTTATAATCACACCCTCAATTTTTATAGCATCTTCTTTTGACATCTTCTAAGTACATAAAATGAAAGTATGATGCCTTGGAAAGAAGTATTTTATATCTTACTACTGTCTTCGGTTTTAAACGCAATGGAATCGAGCAAACAAGTGGTTTACTCCAAAGAGAACTTCCAATATTTTACCATATGAATGTAAAATTAGATGGCCAATCGATTCCTGCACAACGCGTTTTTTGTATCGGCATGAATTATACAGAACATGTGCAGGAGCTAAATAGCAAAACGCCTGACCAACCTGTTGTTTTTATGAAACCGGCACAGTCCATTGCCCCCACAGGCAAAGAATTAATTTTTCCAGAACATGGAAATGATCTGCATTATGAAACCGAACTGGTAATTTTAATAGGACGCTCAGGTCACGTTAAAAATGAAATCGAAGCATTGTCGTTTATCCAAGGATTAACCATTGGTTTTGATCTTACCATGCGCGATTTACAAGGTAAATTAAAAAAAGCCGGGCACCCCTGGGAACTTTCAAAATCGTTTGAAAATAGCGCGCCACTTGGTAATTTTATCCATTTTAATTCATCCATTGATATACATAATATTCGTTTCGAAGGTTCTATAAATAATGAAATTCGTCAAAAAGGTAATTCTGCAGAGATGATTTTTCCGATTGAAAAACTCATTCATTACATTGGCTCTGTCTGGAAATTTATACCTGGAGATATTATTTTTACCGGCACACCTCCCGGTGTAGGCTCGTTAAGTAAAACAGATGTCATCTCTGCTCACAGCCAAACACTTTCACTTGATTTCACATGGAAATTTTATAGTGGTAAATAGTTTTTTAATCCTGCATTTGAACCTTTACATGCGGTCTCTTTTTTAAAATAATATCCCACTACAATGGAAGCAGATGTTTATCGAACCCTGATGCGATTTTTTTTTCAATACCAGACAGATATACTGTTGTGCGTACAGGATAAAATTATTGTTGGAACAATCAACAAGAGAATCATTGAAGAACTCATGAGCGACCTCTCTCATGCGAAAACATCACAGGAAATACCCATTCATAACATTTCTTCTCAGGATGAAACTCTGGAAGCGCTTTTTCATCACGGCGTTATGGTAAATAACCAAAAGGTACTTCCCGTCGTGGATAAAACAGGAAATTTTATCGCCCTGTGGTCAAAATCAGAAATACTAGGATCCTCGCTTCAAAATCAAAATTTAAATTCTATCGATCGCGCGAAAGAAAAGGATCAAGTAAAAACAGATTTGCAAAGTAAAGATTTTATGCCTGCTGAAGTTGCTCCGATTAAGCCAGAGGTTCGTTTTCGTATTTCAAATACTCTTGAAAATAATGTTAAAACTCAAGCAAATAAACACCCGGAAGAAACATCGAGCCATTATGATACTGATTATGTCAGCATAAAAACATTGGAAGCTCTTCCAATTCCCATGTTAGCGGTTGATACAAAAGGCGAAGTTCTTTTTTATAATCAAGACTGGGTTAATTTACAACAACATAATAAAGATATTCTCGGGGTGAAAAGTTTAATGAGGGTAACCCGTGATCTAATGGCAAAAATGGCATTTGACGGAAACCTTGAAATAGATTCAATTTTGAATTTACCTGCCTCCCCTGAAGGTTATTCTCTAAAAATGAAAAGTATACTGGGAGACCACGACGAATATAGACGCGTTATCGGTTATATTTTCTGGATAGAAAACATGGCTGCTCAAAATTCAAGCGTTAATGAAACAAAAGAAGCGATCAGTAAAACTCCTGGTAAAACAAATATTTCTAAAAACCAGTTCAATGAAGAGTCAAATAAAAGCTATATGGGTAAAACACTTATCGATTTGCTTGAAATTGAAGAAAAAAAAATAATGCAATGGGCAATGGAAGAAAGCGGGCATAACAAGTCTAATGCTGCAATGCTGCTGGGTATACCGCGGCAGACCTTTTCATATCGTTTTCATAAGTTATTTGATGAAAAGCCATCGAACAAGTCTTCTGGAAAAACCACCAAAAAACATCTCTAAAATAAACTTTACATTTATTCATTATCATTCCATCATAATGGACAAATTCTAAAATTATTTGTATATTAAGAATTAAAGGTTGGATTAATATGGAAATGACAGAAATATCTAATGAAAAAACAGGGGCAGTTTATAAACCCAGCAATCCCTGGCAGGCTGTTGTTTTAAAAAATACGAGACTTACAAATCAAAATAGTCCTGATGATGTGAGACACATCTTGATTAACGTAAGAAATAGCGGTATGGAAATATTGGAAGGTCAAAGCATTGGCGTAATCATTCCTGGAACAGATGAATCTGGTAAAAAGCACCGCGTTCGAATTTATTCAATAGCATCTCCACGAGAAGGCGAAAGTTCAAACGATATCATTGCACTGACAGTAAAAAGGGTTTTTTACCGCGACGAGGTTACAAATGAACTAAAAAAAGGTCTTGGTTCTAATTACATTTGCGACTTGAAAGAAGGCGATAACGTTCAAATTACCGGCCCCATTGGCAGAACATTTCTTTTACCTGAAGACAATACAACGGACATCATCATGATAGCCCTTGGTACTGGTATTGCCCCCTTCAGGGCATTTATACAACATATGTACCACGAGAAACAAACATGGCAGGGACAGGTTTTACTGTTTTATGGCGCAAAAACTGGACTTGAAAGTCTATATATGAATGATGAAAACAACGACATTGGACAATATTATACAAAAGATACGTTTAAAGCCTTCAAGGCCCTCTCAAATACAAGCGAAAGAAAACTTGTACAGCATAAAATGCGAGACAACATTGATTTAATTTGGAATATAATGCAAAAAGACAAGTTCTCATTGTACATCTGCGGCGTAAAAGGAGTTGAAGAAAATGTTGCAGAAGTCTTTCAAGGCATTGCCATGGGACAGGGATTATCCTGGGATAACTTATTTCAAAAATACAAAACAGAAAAAAGGTGGCACATAGAAGTTTACTAGAAAGATTGTCCGCAAGATGATCGCTGGAATTGTTGTTATAGTCGTAATCGCTATAATCATACTTATATTGTTGTACTTTAGTCCGAGTTCTCAAAAAGAGAAGGCTTATAAAGATGCCATAGATTCATATAATAATCATTTATATTCGGAGTCTCTCAAAAAATTTCAGAATCTGTTAAACGATGAACCTTATAATTCTTTTTACCACTGGTATGTTGCACTTTGTGCCATTCAACGTCAGGAGTTTACAAATGCCATGTACCATCTTGAATCTATTTTACAAATTAATAATTATACTTTACCAGAAGAATTACCCGACACTGAAATTTTTAATGAAATTGGCGTAAATCGAAAGCTGATGGAAATTTATGAGACTCTTAAAATACAAGATAAATTATTAATGCAATATGAAAAACTAATGGAGCTTGATAAAAACAATGAAGAATACCCGTTAAAAATAGCCCAATCGCTGATTGATAACAAGGTCTATTCAGATCAGGTAAAGGAATATCTTGAAAAAACACTTAATATAAATCCTAAAAATGGTACTGCGCAGTTTTTACTTTCTTTAATTTACCACAAGAGAAACGAATTTGACAATGCCTTACAATGTGCCGAAAAAGCCATCGCATTGGATAAATCCTTAAGCGATGCTTCTTTTATTATGGGATATGCCCGATATCGTTTAAACCTTAAAGATGAAGCTGAAAAGCTTTTTAGAGAAGCTACACTTTGCAAATATTTTAAAAAAAGTACGGCCTTTTATCTGGCTAAACTCATTGCATCTTCAGGTAAAATAGACTTTGCATTACCCTATGCATCAGATGCCAGTAAGTTTTCAAAATCCATACATGAAGATCCATCGCTTGAACTTGAGTCTATGTATCAATACGCAACATTACTTGAAGAATCAAACCACTATGATGATGCCCTGGTTCAATATCAGGCAATTCAAAATATACAACCCGATTATCAGGATGTATCAAAACGTTTAAAATATATGCAGCCGATTAATTCGGATAATAGTAATCACAGAACAACGGTCGACCTTCTTGATATTTATAAAAAGATGAAGCATGATGAATTTGCACATACATCTGAAAGTGTCGTAGAAAATATGGGTTATAAAGTTAAAAAAGTAGATCTGGTTAATGATCAAACCATAAATATGCTGGCGCATAAAACTGATGAGGCTTCTGATCATTTAACCGGTGTATATATTCGAAGAGGAATTGGAATTATCCAGGAAGATCATATCAAAAGTATTATGCACTTTATGTCAGGAATGCAGGTAACACGAGCTGTTTTAATTACACCAAATGACTTTAATCCAACAGCGCGAAAAATGGCGGAAAAAAAGGGCATTAAAACCATCAATGCTGAACAATTGATCGTCTTGTTAAATAAAATAATTAAATAAGTTTATTCGTGCAAATCCATCAATTATTTTAACATTTTCGCAAATTCTTTAGCTGCGTATGTAATAATGATATCGGCACCGGCGCGTTTAATACTGACCAGTATTTCATTCATCACTTTTTCGCCGTCAAGCCAACCCTTTTCAGCGGCAGCCTTCACCATAGAATACTCCCCGCTTACGTTATATGCGACAATTGGAATGTCAAAGCTTTGTTTTAAAAGTTGAATGATGTCGAGATAAGCCAATGCAGGTTTCACCATTAGGTAGTCAGCTCCCTCAAAAATATCCAGTTCAGCCTCAATGATAGCATCTCTTTTATTGGCAAAATCCATTTGATAGGTTTTTTTATCGCCAGATTTTGGGGCTGAATCTAGGGCATCTCGAAAAGGACCATAAAACGAACTGGCGTATTTAGCCGTATAGGCCATAATCCCTACGTCGGTAAAACCAGCCTCGTCAAGAACATCGCGCAGATAACCGACTCGACCGTCCATCATGTCAGAAGGCCCCATGATGTCTGCTCCTGCCTCAGCCTGCGCAAGAGTCATCTTGCCTAAAATTACCAAAGTTTCATCGTTAATGATTTTACCGTCTCGAACCAGGCCGTCATGACCGTCAGAATTATATGGATCCATCGCAACATCGGTAACGACCGTAACGTCTGGAAATTTATTTTTAATTTCACGAATTGCCTTTAAATAAAAATTCGCGGAATTATAGCTATAAGATGCCGTCGAATCTTTTAGTTTATCATCAACGGCAGGAAACAATATAAACGTGCGTAAATTTAGATTATAACATTCTTCAATTTCAATAAGAGCCTGGTCAATGGTAAATCGATAAATTCCCGGCATTGATTTAATTTCTTCTTTCTTATTAACCCCGTCGATTAAAAATACAGGAAAAATAAGCTTATCAACACGCACTTCATTTTCACGAACAAGACTACGAACTGCAGGGCTTATACGATTTCTACGCGGTCTTCGAATTAATTTCATAATGTAATTATCGAAAATACAAAATGATGTCGTCAACTAAATAATTTAATGGCACATAAACATAGAAGGTTTTTTTAGTAATAATGGAACGATTTTAGACAGCCCCATTATTACTTGCATATTGGCACACGCAGCATTTTTGATTGGTTTTAAGAAAATACATGCAGATTCGTGCACTTTAGTTTTAACCGTCAATTTATACCATCTGTTTTTCTGGTTTTTTCTTAATAAAACTGTAAATTGTAATTATGTTTTCGAATATTTTTAAAAAAATTGAAGCCAGGGCTGTTTTAGCAAATATTTTCCTGGCGCTGGTTGTTCAAACACTGGTTCAAGTTATTTTAATATGGATTATATCACCTAAATTACAAGAATATTCACAAGGCAAAATGCTAGATCTACGCTTTCTTTATACAGAACATGATATGATACAATATTTTACTGAACTGGGAACTTCAGGTAGAAATCTTTATTTTTTTGCTGAATTGATTGATTTAATTTATCCCCTTGCGTATACGGCGACATTTATTCTTTTATTAGTCTTTCTTGGAAAATATGCCTTTCCATCAACTCAAGTTACAAAAGTAGCCATTATTGCGCCGTTATTATTGCTTTTCAGCGACTACATGGAAAATATAATTGTTATAATATTACTGCTTATTTTTCCTGATGAAAATTATCTTTATAAAATTGCCGGCTTTGTAACACTAGGCAAGTTTCTTTTACTTTTTTTAAACTTTATTATTGTATCTGTATTTGGTTTAATGGCCTTAAAAAAAGAAATGCTATAAAATACAATCGATAATTCAATAAATAACACAGACTGGTTTATAATTGTCAATTTATTAATTAACTTTACATATATTCTCCATTATTTAAACAAGATTAAATTAAACTAATTTTACTTTTACTATCATTTTCTATCTGTCGATAATAAAAAATAGAACTTTATAAATAATCAGTCATAAATGATGCATAAATACCAAATAGATAAATTTAGAGCCGTTTTTAAAAGCAAGGTAACAGAAGCCAGATATTTTGAATCCATTGTCAATGAAATCATTCCAGAAGTAAAACAATCTTTCATAATCGGATTGTCGGTTTTTTGGCTATATTCCATAGCCGATTTCTTGTTTTTCAACAAAGAAACTTTTACCTTTTTTCTATTTTTAAAATTGATACCGACTTTTTCTACACTTGCCTTAATTTTAACCATAAAAAAAATTAAAAGTTCCAAAATATTTTATACAATTATTTTATTTAATTTATTTGTTTTTTTGGGTTTTGTTGTGTTTTTTTTCATCGCTCAACCCACTGAACCTCTTCAAATGGCTTTAACTCAAATGGTCGTGATTATGGGGGTAACGCTTTTAATACCCAATACATTTGTTTATTCGATGCTGATCTCTATCATTTCAAGTATAGTTTTTGCATATATAGATATACTCAAATCAACTGATTCTATGGTAAACAGTGTAATCATCATTTCATCGTTTATTTCGTATAATATATTTATTTTTCAATTTATTTTAAAAGCACATTTGGTGCAGCGTTTAAAATTTATAGAATTACATAAAGAGCAAAAATACATTCGTGTTCTCAATAAAGAAATACTTAAGAGAATAGCGCTTGAAAAAAAACTCACCAAAATGGCAAGTATCGATTCATTGACAGGGGCATGTAACAGGAGAAATTTTATTGATATTGCAGAGCATGAAAAAAGAAAAAGTCACAGGTTTGGCACAAATTTATCATTAATTTTAATTGATATTGACGATTTTAAAGCCATCAATGATACCTATGGTCATGCAACAGGCGATCTGGCTTTAAAAAAATTTATGAAAATTTGTAAATCAACGTTACGAGATAGCGACGTTATCGGCAGAATGGGCGGAGAAGAATTCGCCATACTTTGTATCGACAGTGATAAAAAACAAACCGAACAAATCGCATCTCGATTGTGTAAAAATATATACAAAAACACCGCTAAATTACAATATCGCTTTACCATTAGCCTTGGTGTTTGTGAAATTAAACCAGAATACAAAACCATTGATAAAGCGCTGCATTTAGCTGATTTAGCACTTTATGAGGCAAAGAAAGGGGGTAAAAACTGCGTTAAAATAGCATGAAAAAATAGATAAAATTATAAAAGCGGATACTTTTGATTAAATTCTTCTTCAGAAATAAAGTGCAGTAAATTATCAAGCCTTGCTATTTTAATGACGCTTAAAATGGTAGAACTCAATGAAATGTAAAATATTTTTTTCCCGATTTTATTTGCCTCGCTGGTAATTTTCATTAAAATACTTAAGCCAGATGAATCCAGAAACTTTAATTCAGCCATATTTAAACCAATCACTTCACAATTACTCTTTAAATGTTTTTCCATAAAATCCTGTTCAAACATTCGCGCGCTCTGCATATCGAGTTTACCAACCACTGGTATTTCCAGCGCATTTTGTCTTTTAATGACTTCCATGATCATGTGTTCCCCCTACATAGGATGTTTTTTTATTAAAGCTTTAATTGGACTATAGAATATCTCTTATTATTTACACTGGCAACAATTTAAGTATCGGATAAACGATCAATATATATTTATTTTTAATAAAGATACCGATAATATGAGAAGCTGAGACGGTGATAAAACTTCAGCCTGTCTCAAGGAAAGTAATTGTGTGCAATGCGCCGCAAAATATTTCACAGCGAATGCAGGGAGCTGTCTAAAAAGTGGTCGCTGAGTGGTTTTTGTCCCTTATTTCGATACAAAAATGACCCTTTTCACTCAATAAACGGGGCAAAAATTGTATCGAAGCGACTTTTTAGACAGCCCTGGCTCATGAATTGTTGAATTGTAAATGATAAAATGAGCAGCAAAGATACATACAAATATCGACTGGATAATATCATATGGGGTGCCGCAGGGGCTGTAAACTATAATCAAAGTGTTACGCTTCCGTAAATATGAACAGCACCGAAGGCAGGGGAAACTTTTTTCCCCTTTAAATTTTAATAACAATGAAAAAAACAATACTTTTTATTATGGTACTTATTTTTAATCCAGTTTACTCTGAAAATTTTTACGACCGTTATTTTCAAAAAGCGATGAAAACGGAATATAATGATACCTTGTTTGAACGGGTTATTTGGCATAAAAAAGTTTCCCATTTAGTAATTGAGTCATTAAACAACGGGTACTATGTAACCTTACTGGTTATTCCTGAAACGCCCTATAATTATAAATCAAAAACTTATCCTCTTCACTATTATTTTACCACTTACCCTGATGCCTTTAGGAAATTTACAGGGCTAAACGACTTTTTAAGGAAAAAAGGTATTTTAAAAGTAAAAATCAACGGAAGTATAATTACAGAAGAAAATATTTTAAGTGATGGAGCCATCAAGAATTAATTTGCGCTGGATTCGTTCGCCAAACCTAACCATAATTTCATATGAAACGGTACTTGCAAGGTCAGCCCATCGTTCCAGTGGCGGCGATCCTGTTCCAAGAAGTTTAACAGAATCTGATAATCGAGTCAAACCGCCAATGATGATTTGATCCATGGTTACTCTACCTAGAAGCGGATGACCTTGAAATGAAATATTGTTTGATAAATGACGGGGTATTCCATCTGCATAGCCAAGAGGCAAAACGCCAACGCTTAAAGAATCATCTGTCACATGACAGGTTTCGCCATATGAAATATTGTGCCCCTGCGGTAAATGTCGTATGCTTATCGGATTTGCCGTAAGGCTTAAACATGGTTCAAAAGGAAATTCAGCATACAAATGATCTCGATCTGACGTGTTATAAAAATATCCATAAAAACACAGACCGGGTCTAACCATATCCAAATGCGAATCAGGATTCAACATAACAGAATAAGAGTTTGCGGAATGTAAAACAACTTCTCTTCGAACTAATTTAAGAGTATCAATGATTTTACCAGAATATTCCATGAAGTTAATCATTATTTTTTTATTAGATTCCGCATCAATATCATTAGAGCTGGGAAAGTGTGTAAATATTCCAGTTACTTTCAAGTTTACTGATTCTTTAAGTAAGCTGATCATAGCCGATACATCTTCAGGTAAAATTCCAATTCTACCCATACCGCAATCAAGCTTGATATGAATTTCTGTTTGTTTATCATTCCTTTTCGCAATTTGATTTAAAGTTTCAATTTGCCATAAATCAGTAATGGACGGTATAATATCATAATCAGTAAAATAATCAGCCGTCTCATCAAAAAAACCGCCCATATTTAAAATTTTACCTTTCCAACCGTATTGCCGAACAAGATAACCTTCATATGGATTTGCAACACCAAGATATTCCGGTTTAACTTTTTGAAAAAACGGCATCATTTCGGAAATACCGCAGCCGTATGCATTTGCTTTTACAGGAATCAGTATTTTTACATTTGACCCAGTTATTTTTTTTATTAAACCAAAATTATCATTCAGGGCTTTTTCGCTGATCTCAAGTACTGGATAACGATTTTCTTTAAAAGGATAAGCTGTTTTATTAAGAGACAAGGTATGCATTACAATTATATAAAATATTTATTGGATGTTATTGAATTTTAAAATAAATTCTTCTGTTTTATCGATATCAATGGGCTTGCTTATAAAATAACCTTGTACAAGATCGGCTCCATGCTCTTTAATAAAGTCCAATTGCTTTTTATCTTCAATTCCTTCTACAACAATTTGTTGTCCAAGAGCATGTCCCAGAGCGATGAGGGCAGATACAATTTCAGCGCTTTGGTGATCTTCCGGTAATCCCTTTACAAAGCTTTGGTCGAGCTTCATTTTTGAAATAGGAAATTGCTTTAAATAATTCAACGATGAATATCCTGTACCAAAATCATCCAGTGAAATAGATATTCCAAAATCGCTTATGTTATCCAGAATTTTTTTACTGAGTTCAATGTCTTTCATGGCGGCGCTTTCGGTTACTTCAACTTCGATCATATTTACAGGCACTTTTGAAATAGTGATTGTACGTTTTAAATAATTCACCATATTCCAGTTTAAAAATTGCCGCGCTGAAAAATTTATAGAAACCGAGACATTTTCAATTCCTGCTTTAATCCATTTTTGAAGTTGTAATATACTTTCTTCAATAACCCAGGCTCCGATTCTAATGATCATATCGCTTTCTTCTGCGATAGGAATAAAATAAGCAGGACTTAGAATAGTCCCGTCTGGTTTTTCCCACCTTATAAGTGATTCCATCGATATAATTTTATTTAACTTTAATGAGACGATTGGTTGAAAAGCAAGAATAAATTCGTCACGTTCCAGAGCCCGCCTCATTTCTGCTTCAAGATGAAGCACCTTGATCGAATGGTCGCGCATCGCGGATTCAAATACTTCGCGATTTGAACGTCCGCTAAGCAAAGCTCTGTGCAGCGCTGAATCAACATCCCTCAGCATATCTTCAGCTTTATTGTATTGAATATTGCTAAACAATACTCCTATACTTGCCGAGATTGAAACTTGATGATTGTTAAGTTCAAGCGGTTTCGATACAACAGTTTGAATATTATCGAGTATTCGGTTTAATTCATACAACTCTTTAACCCCGGAAAGAATGATTCCAAAATTTAATCCTTCCAGACGACCGATTGTATCAGAGGATTTTACAATTAACTTAATTCTGCCAATTAGTTTTTGAACAACTTCATTTGTGATACTGGCACCATATGTATTTACAAGGAGTTTAATTTGTTCAAATTCAATTTTTATCAATACAAATCCAAATTTTTTTTCATCATGTATTCTCTGAATGGACGACTGAACTCTATCGGTAAATAATGATAAACTTGGTAATCCCGTTAATGAATCGATAAGTTTTTCACCGGTAATATCAGATAAAGAACCTGCAATTTTTAAAACATTTCCCAGACTATCTAAAACAGCTAGACCATGTACTCGTACCCAAATGTACATTCCAT
>JAOUFY010000003.1 GCA_029857955.1 Spirochaetia bacterium | reverse complement strand
AATTAAACCGTTATTCGACGAAATTGCCATTTCCAATAAAATAACTGACATGGCAATGACACTAAACCATGACTGCCTTGGAACAAAAAATATAGTTTTAATCTGTATATTAAAGGGAAGCTTTATATTTGCAGCTGATTTAATTAGAAAACTAAACTTTGATTTTGAAATTGAATTTATTGAAATCTCCAGCTATGGCAACAAGATCGAATCGGGTAAAGTACAGTTGATCAGCGAGATAAAAATTAATTTGACGGATAAAAATATTTTTATCATCGAAGACATCATTGATACCGGCAATACATTAAATTTTCTCGAACTTAAATTGCAGGAAAAAGGCGCAAAAAATATAAATTACATAACTTTACTGCTTAAGCATGAAAAGCATCAAACAAAATCTCCCATTAAGTATTTTGGTTTTAAGATTAATGATGTTTTTGTAGCGGGTTATGGAATGGACTATAAAGGTAAATACAGGAATTTACCGTGTATTATCGACGTCAATGATATACAATCTGATTTGACAGCGAGTCTCAATTTTTCAGATTAAGCGCGTGAACGATCAAATTAAAAAAATAGTACTGGCCTACTCTGGAGGACTCGATACATCCGTAATTCTTCATTGGCTTAAGGCCACATATAAAGCCGAAATTGTAGCTTATTGTGCAGACATTGGGCAGGAAGAAGAGCTCAACGGACTTGACCAAAAGGCAAAGTCTAGCGGAGCCTCAAGAGTTTATATTGTAGATCTTGTAGAAGAATTTGCAGAACAATATATTTTCCCCGCCATAAGAGGAAGCGCCATATATGAAATGAGATATCTTCTAGGTACATCCATTGCAAGACCTCTTATCGCAAAAAAACAAGCTGAAATTGCTATTGAAGAAGGCGCCGATGCCGTTTCTCATGGAGCTACAGGAAAAGGCAATGATCAGGTAAGATTTGAACTTACTTTTATGGCTCTTGCACCTCACTTAAAAATCATTGCTCCCTGGCGGACATGGACATTTTCAGGAAGAAACGATTTAATTCAATATGCCAAAGAAAACAATATCCCTGTCACTGCAAGCGCAGAAAAGCCATACTCCATGGATCGCAATTTACTGCATATCTCCTATGAAGGCGGCGTTCTTGAAGATCCGTTTTTTGAACCGCACGAAAATATGTTTATATGGACAAAGTCTTTAGAGGATGCCGATGATAAAGCCGAGTACATTGAAATTGAATTTGAGCATGGTAACGCCATTCGGATAAACGGCGAAAACCTTACGCCAGCCGGTATATTAAGAAAACTAAATAAAATCGGTTCAAAACATGGAATTGGACGTATCGATATTGTTGAAAATCGTCTTGTTGGAATTAAATCAAGAGGCGTATATGAAACCCCAGGCGGAACCATTTTACACATTGCCCATCGGGATTTAGAATCCATAACCATTGAAAAAAACCTGCAACATTTAAAAGACAGCTTAAGCATGCACTACGCCAAACTAATTTACAATGGACAGTGGTTTCATCCGGAAAGAATCGCTCTTCAAAAATTAATCGACAATACCCAGGAAACCGTTAACGGAAAAGTAAGGTTAAAATTATACAAAGGAAATACAATTGTAGTTGGACGTTCTTCCGAAAACAGCTTGTACAGCTCTCATCTGGCATCATTTGAAGGTTCACAAAATTACAATCAATTTGATGCTGAAGGTTTTATAAAAATTTTTGGTTTAACCGGCAAGGGAGCCTACCCAATAATAAAATAAATCTATGCTGACCCAGAAATATTTTTCCAAAGATCATTTATTTAGTTTGGATTATCCCAGAATATGGGAAATGGAAATGTATGACGAAATACCTGCATTTTTTGACCCAATGAGCGGAAACGGCGCTTTGCAAATTTTATCAATTGACTTATTTGATTTAAACGGTAATGATAAAAAAAAAGATGAGCTATTTACAGCATACCCTTATTTAACCGGTCATACGTTAGTCGATAAAATGATTATTTTTTTGCATATGCAGGGAATTAAAGCCGATACTGAAAGTTTACATGTGTTTTCCAGAGATGGTATAAACTTTATTCCGAAAGAATATGTTGTTCAAGGAAGGTTTTATATGTCGGTTATGATGGAAAAAGAAAATCAAATACTACTTGCCATTTATAATTCAGCAAAACAACCCGATGAGGTTGAAGCCGGCATAATTGGCGAAATTATTAAATCTATACACATGAGAAGCAGGGTTAATTAAAATGAGCAAAGACTTTGAGAGACAAACAGCAAAACACGATGATGACCCCATACTTGATTTTCAAAATATTCCAACAGATCGAATTTTTGAGAAAGTAAAAAACATATGTAACATACCCTTCATAAACGGCAGTCAAAATGAATTGATCGCTTATACCGGTAAAAAACTAAATGAGATATATGATAAAAAAGAAAAAATTGGACCGCTCCATATTCAGCCCATCGATCCATATATCTTTCAACGTATTCGACATTCTAAACTTTATAATTCTATTGCCAGAGAATCTTTTATTAATTTACCTGCGGCAAAAGGAATGATAGGAATATCCAAAATATCAGGAAACCCGATTTCTTACATTATTCCTGCGCCCCAATTTGTCATGAATTTAATACGATATGCCCAGGCCAAAGAATTTACCGTTTTTATAATCGGCTCAAATATTACAATTTTAGACAAGCTGGCATCCAATCTTGTGAGATCTTTTCCAAGATTAAGAATTACCGGAAAGCATCCGGCATATATGGATAGCGCTGAAAATGAAAAAGTTGTTGAAGCGCTGAAAAAAACAAACCCGCACATCATTTTGGTAAGCATGGGGTTTAAAAAAGAAATGAAATGGATCAACAACAACCGGCAAAACCTTAAAAATTGCGTGCTCATTAACTTAAATGGAACATTAGATATCATGACGGGAAGAAAAAAACGCGCGCCTGATTTTATCGAAGAAGCCTATATGACATGGTTTTGGGAATGCCTCAATCGCCCATGGAGGTGGCATCGTTTGTTAATTTTGTTATATGGATACATTGAATTGGTATTTATTCGATTATTTATGAAAAAAAAATATCCCCAGGAAAAGCTCGGGGGGTAATGATTTAAATATGTTATACTGGTTATTGTATCCCTTAAAAACTGACATTCCTGCATTTAGAATTTTTGGTTATGTAAGCTTTCGAGCTGTTATGGCGACATTAACGGCAATGTTAATTACGTTTGTCCTGGGGCCAAAGTTCATTCGATTTTTAAAGAAATTAAAATACGGCGAAAAAATTCGCGACGACGGCCCAAAGTCACATCATACCAAAGCAGGCACCCCGACAATGGGCGGCTTATTGCTGATTTCATCCATGAGCTTTTCCATATTACTGTGGGGCAATTTAAACAATAAGCACGTTTGGGTATTGTGGATGACCACACTGGCCTTTTCATTTCTCGGATTTGCAGACGACTATAAAAAATCTGTCAAAAAAATTGCAATGGGAATGCGCGGTAAAACAAAATTTTTCTGGCAATTGATCATCTCACTGGTTTTTTCAGTTTTCATTTACCTTTACCCGTTATCCGAAAGTCAAAATACCAATATATATTTTCCGTTTCTAAAAGATCCCGTCATTGATCTTGGAGTTTTAGCCGTATTATTCTGGGTAATCTTCATCAATGGTTTCAGCAATGCTGTAAACCTTACGGACGGCCTTGACGGTCTGGCTACCGGTTTATCGCTCATCACGTTAAGCACGCTCAGCGTAATTTGTTATTTAACCGGAGTACAGGAATTAGCCCATTACCTGCTAATTCCGTTTATTCCTGAATCCAATGAACTCACAATTTTTTTAGGTAGTTTAGTTGGCGCAGGCATCGGTTTTTTATGGTACAACAATCACCCCGCGCAGGTATTTATGGGCGATACCGGCTCGCTTGCCCTCGGCGGAGGAATCGCCATGTCTGCGATTCTCATTAAACGTGAAATCTTGCTTTTTATTCTTGGCGGAATTTTTGTTGCAGAAGCCGCCAGCGTAATCTTGCAGGTCGGCTCTTATAAATTACGAAAAAAAAGAATTTTTAAAATGGCGCCCATTCACCATCACTTTGAAGAGCTGGGCTGGCACGAAAATAAAGTGGTAGTACGTTTTTGGATCATCGGAATTTTACTGGCATTGATTTCTTTAAGCAGCCTGAAAATTATTTAAAAACATTTAAAACGGGGCAAGCCTGCCCCGCGCTCCATAATTGCATGACTCTATAAAAGCGGTCAAAAGACCGCGATCATTTTTTGCATTATTGCGCTGCCCCTGACGTTTTACCGCGGATGCATATATTATTATCAATTCAATCATGCATTAGAGTTGTACGATATCGATTGCATGAACATTTTCAAGCGTTGATACATCGGGCGTTGTATCACGAAACAAAAACCAGGGAATTTCGCCTGATGCAATATTAAAATAGTCATACGAGTTATAAGCGGCCGACTTCCACAATACATTTTCAGGCATTTTATCTTTTTTAATGATACTTAAAATTTCGTCAAGAACAGAAATATCAGGACAAGTAGCGGCCGAATCCGTGCCGATCAATAAAGGCAGCGATGACGTTGTTAAACTTTGCCAGTTGCTTCTTTCATAACCTAAAAAGTCATTTGACCGATGACAAAGAACAATGGCCGACTGAGGCAGGTCGATTTTCATTTGTTTTAATAATCCGTCATCTGCAAAAGCAAGATGAACCATCAATAGTTTTTCAACATCTCTAAAATATTTTTTTAAATATAAAACGTAATTTTTTTCATTGAAATCATCGTGTTGCGCATATTGCCCAATGGAGTTTAAAAAATCAAATGTTTTTCCTTTTTTGTTAAACAAGTTTATTTCATCTGGATCTTCAAGAGCATGAATGCTTATGATTTTTTTATTTTTACCTTGAATATATTTCATTATGTCCGGAGAACTTCCATAGACCGAATGAGGCGTAACCCGGATATCCCGACGGATGTCGCCGTCGAGAACATGAGAATTAAAAAAAGATTCTGCCATTTGCATTCTTCGTTGATCAAAGGGTTCTCGAAAGCCCAGAAGTTCCAGAAACTGCAGTGATTGAATGTTAACGCGATTATTAAAATAATTTTTCATTAAAACAATAAATTCAGGATCGTTTGAAATATCTGCAAAATAAAATGTTCCCCTTAAAGCTGCGTTTTCAACTTCATTTTTAGCCATCTCCACTACCTCTGATATTTGAGGTTTCGGTTGTTTCATTATATTTGAAGCAAAACCATGAACGCCGTTTCCGCCGATGATTTTGTTTTTTAAATGTGATAATTCTGTGTGTGTATGAGAATTTACAAGGCCAGGTATAATTAAACCATCGCCGGCAAATGTAGTTTTTATACCTGCCGGTGGCTTTCCAAAACCATGCTCAATAATTTTAAAATCACTGACAAGAAACCATGGGTCGCTTCGAAAAAAACCTTCTCTGTTTAAACCCCACTGCCCCCGTATTATATACGTCATACTTCTTTGTTTTCAAAGTTTGAGCGGTTGTAAATGAAAAAGAATGAAGAATTTTTCAACAATTTTTGTTTATATGCTCATTCACGAAAAACTAAATCTATAATACATCCGTTTTAAAATTCTATGGGGGTAGGCCGCAACCGTGTGCGGCCGAAGGGGTTTCCCCTTTAAAAAGACAAGTTTATCCTTTGCATTTTCCAACTGCGTATATAAATATTCATAACAAGGTTAAAAAATGAAAGTAATGATTAAATCGAAATAATTAAAAGATATTTTATTTTATACTGTTTGTAAATAAAACTGAACTGAAAAGTTTATTTTTACTTTCTTTAATAATATTATTTTGAAGAATATTGTCTGCTGTTTTAGTTAAAACCTTGCTGAATGTGTTACTTATAAATCTGATGCTTTTATGCATAATCAGGACATTTTCATCAAATAACCGAATGACTCGCGCACTGCTCATTATTTTTTTTATTATACCAATTCCAAATCCGCCGATTTGAGAACTTTCAACGTATGTTTTAATGTTCGGTCCCTGTGCATGATCCATCGAAAACTGTCTGGCATAATCTGCAATTACGATATAAACATCTTTTTCACCTTTAAAAACTTCAATGCTCACTGTGCAATCTTTTACATCATTTGCCTCGTAACCATGCTCATATATATTGGTCAATGCTTCATCTATGGCCAAGGACATATCATCCCGATCTTCCGGCAAAATACCCCAGTCATCAAATAAACGAGACGCTTCGAGACATTTATCTCGAATACTTTTTCCATTAACAACAAATGTTTCTTTCATTGCAACAACTTTGCATGTAACATAAAAGTAATTCATCTATACGTCAATAATTTATTTAAATTATTATAATGTCAAAATGGAAGATATAACTGCGCGATTGCCAACACAATCGTACACTTGGCACATCACTTAAATAAAAGTATTATTTTTTTCTAATGTAGTTGACACTTGATATGCCCGCTAAAATATGTTTTACAAACTCATTTATGAAAAAAATTATTGAGAGCATATTCGGCCCCAAAATATCAGGTGTTCGTGTTGTACCGGTTAAAACCAAGATTACGATAGTATTTACTATAATAATTCTTGTGTCAAATTTATCATCCAATTACATTAATCTTATCTTCAATCGTACTGAACTTGTAAAATTAATGAAACAACTTCTTGCTAAAGACTTGAAAGATGTGTATACATTTACAAACATTCAACATGAAATTTATAAAATGAATGGTAATTTAGATGAAGCAATTACAGAAATTGAAAAAAAAGGTATAAATGAGTTAAAAAACTCAAAATCAATCATCATTGGAGTTAAACCAGACAGTTCAATATTGTTTCAATCAACTCGTCTTGACAAGCATATTGACAAATTAGCAGATACGGCATCACTAAAAGTCATTATCGATAGCGCAAGAACCGTTGTAGTACAAAATGGCGACAAAGCCGAAGAAGAGAAACAAGCTGAGGGGTTTATTACATTAAATTTTAATGGTAACCAATATTTGGCGGCTTATAAATACAATAAAAACTGGGATGTTTATTTAATTCGAGGCGAAGAAGTAAATGAGTTTTATTGGGCTCAGCGTAAAAACTTTATTATCATCAGTATTCTTATCTTATTGATCACTACTGCAAGTGCATGGATCGGGATAGTTTTATTAAACAAGATTTTAAGATTAATTGGAATATTAACAAAAAATATCCGCCACATGGTTGAGACGCAAAATCTTGAATTAATTGATATGTCTGGCGCATCCAATGATGATGTTTCATATCTGGGTTTTGCGTTTAACTCGCTGTCAAGTACGATAGATAACTTGGTCAATATATTTAAAAAATTTGCGAACAGAGATATTGTTCTTAAGGCATATCGTGATAAAGAAGTAAAGCTTGAAGGAATTCCAAAAGAACTGACCATCATGTTTTCGGATATTAAAAGTTTTACGTTTATTACTGAAACGCTTGGTACCGATATTATAAAACTTTTAAATCTTCATTATGATAATGCAATTCGTGAAATCGTCAAGGAAGATGGCGTTATTGGCGCCATTATCGGAGATGCCCTACTTGCTGTTTTTGGCGCACTTGACGAAATGGAAAATCTGGGAAAAAACAAATCTTATCAAGCTGTTGTCGCTTCCTACAAGATCCAGGAACTTGCCAAGAATCTCAGAGATTCTATGACGGCAAAACGTGATGAACTGATAAAACACAAGAAAAAACTTTCCAAGGAAGAAGAAAAGGTTTATCGGGCAGTTTTGCTAGAGGTCGGGGTTGGTATTGATGGCGGACAGGTATTTTATGGCACCATAGGTTCTTATGTGCGTATGACCAACACAGTAATCGGTGATAACGTAAACGCAGCATCCAGACTTGAAGGTTTAACCCGTATTTATCAACTTCCTGTTATATGTTCTGAATATGTAAAAGATGACATTGAAAGTCATGTAGAAGGTTTACCGATGTATTTTATGGAGATTGATACTGTACAGGTAAAAGGTAAAACAACCGGCAAAAAGATTTACTGGCCAATACTGGAACAACATTATACAACAAAGTTAAAAAAAGAAGTTAAAGCATTTTCAGTTGGCTTAAAACATTATTATGACGGAGATTGGAAAAAGGCACACACTGAATTTAAAAAGTGCAGCTTGACCGTAAGTAAAGAATTTTTAATGAGAACAGCAACGAATAAAGCTCCTAAAGACTGGGATGGCATATGGCAGATGACGACAAAGTAAAAGACCTGATTCAGATATCCAAAGATCGATTTCTTCCCAAGGAAGTGAGCGATCAGGATGTGAAACCACAGGAGTATTTTCTTGATAAAGAATTTGCTAAAACAAAAAAGGCTTTTGACTGGAAATTTTATTCTATTTTGTTAATTTTTTTATTGGTTGTAATCGGTGGAACAATCATTATAACTACAATTGTAGAAATTCAAAACCAAAAAACACAGTATTCTTTCAATATTGAAGATATAAATTTACAAGAACAAATTTCTTCCACGAAAAGAGAAGAAAAAAATGTAAACCTTGCAAAAGAAAAACTTAATAAAGTAATCAAAGAAAAAACTGACAAAATTAAAATAATTGAGGATAATTATACTCTTGAAATTGAAAAAGCCGGCAAGTCTTCTACAAATCAGGCTGAAATTAAAACAAAAATTGATGGCTTAAAAACTGCTAAAGCAAGTGATATAAAAAAAATAAATATTGAGTATGAGCCTCTTATATCAAAAGAAGAAGAAAATGTCGCTAAAGCTGAAAAGGATTTTGATACTAAAAAAGCAAAACTTGAGCAAGATATCAACAAAGCAGACAAAATAGTAAATAACTACAAAAAACTTCAGCAAATGCAGATTGCTGGTTTAAAAAGAATACATGAAATAGAGATGGACAATTTAAAATTACGATATAACCCTGTTTTTACTGAAGAAGGTGTGCGAGAAATTATAAGATCTTCTCTTAAGATGAAACTTTTAGATAAACCGATGCTGAAAAATATCGAAGGTTTAACACGAAATCGGGTTATCACGGAATCTGAATATAAAACCATTCGATCTAAAATTGAAGATTATCAAAAGATTGTCAATCGAATGCAAAAAATACCGTATACAAACAGCGTAGACCCTGCCTTGAAAGTGATGCAGAATGATACGTATTTTTTAATTAGTGAATATGAAAGAATCATGAGTGAAATGTTGATTAATCTTGAAATTTTACAAAAGTATCAACGAGCATTTAACCAGATTACCGAATTTTCAGTTGACAATGGAATCATTATTGATGCAAGTAATTCGACAGATGTTATATATTCAATTAAACCTGTGGTACAAATTGATGATGGTGATGTTGGTTTAATTTTTAGAAAGTCTGATGAGTATATTGGAACCATTACTTTCGAAATGAAATATGGAAAATTAGTTGCAAGTATTTCAGATATAGTTCCTTCTCAAAAAATGATGCCATTAGATAAAATATTTGTTAAGAAGAAAGCTGTAGTTATACCGGAAAAAACAGAATCAATCAAAGAAGGAACAATGAAAAGCGATACAAAGCCAGTTGAAAAGGATTTAGAAAATACCAAAGATGGGGTACAACCATGAAAAAATCAATAATTTTACTATTTATTTTTTGCGCCTCTATTTCGGCAGCCGACTGGAGTTCGTATGGATTTAGCTTAAAAAATTCTCAAAAAGATTCGTCTGAAATTAAAACAGATACGGTTCTTGATAAAAATCAAAACGAAATTACAATTACGTATTCAGGTGAATTAACAGAGAAGAATTTTGCCATTATCGAAAAATTTAATGAAGATTTTAGATCATGGAAAAGCATGAAGGTTAAGACCATTAAATTTAACGTTTTAAATGATGAAGTTCAAATTTTTGTATCTCCTCAAAGTTATTCATACAGCAATGTAAATATAATGGAGCATCTATCTTCAGGAATTCTTTTTAATTATAGAGTAAATTTAATGTATAATTTTCGAATCATGGTTGAAAAATTATTTGTACCTATAAAAGGTATTTATATTGATGAGAAAACGTTTAATGATAAAATTATAAGCGCTATCAAAGATCCAGTTACCTACATAAATGCAAGAGATGCTGAATATCTATTGGAAAAACTTGAAAAAGTTTCTACTGATTTAGAACGATTAAGAAACGCAGAACTGGCAAGTGAAAATGGAAATCGTCTGGTTGATAAAGAAGTGATTGATATTGTTTTAGATATTAAATCTAAAAACCCATCATATAATTATAAAGATATTTATAATAAAATCAGTGACGAAAAACTGGTAAAAACAAGTTCAGGAATTGTACGAAGTATTTTAAGAATTTACTATAATGAGTATTGACTTGATTTTATAGTTGAGTGCTAAAGTTATTTCGATAATCAAGCGCGGTCATATCTAAAAAGGTTGTCATTTCCATAAGACGAGAGTAAATTCGACCATTAAACATGTTTTTCCATTCATCAGGACCAGTATTTGAAGTAATTAAGACAGGTTTTTGATTTTCATAACGTGCATCGATAAGATCATATAAGGTACGTTTTTCCCACTCGCTATCTGCCTGAACTCCGAAATCGTCAAGAATAAGCAAGTTCGCAGCTGCAAGTTTTTGAAAAATATCTTCTCCTCGCCCGTAAATATTCGATTCCGTATTAAAAGTAGATTTTATTCTATTGAAAAAATCTCTTGAAATTTTAGCATAGTAAACTGATGTTTTATGTTTTAATATTAATTCATTTGCAATTATACAAGCCAGCATAGTTTTACCTGTGCCGGTTGGTCCTATAAAGTACATACCTTTTTGTTTACCAGGTTGGCCAATATCAAAGCTGTCTATAAAATGCCGAGCCTCATCAACTGCAATGGCCATATTGCGAGATGCATTTTCATCTCCAAGGTCAATAACAAAATCCTGAATTCTTTTATATTGATATTTATAAGGGATATTGGAATTTAACATGATCCTTTTTATATGTTCAATTTTTAGCCTTGTTTCCCTGCATGAGCAATTTGACAAAATTCTTAAATCATCATTCAGATACATGTAAGGAGGTTTTTTATCACATATACATGCTTCCTCAATACATTGACATAACTCAAAAAAATCAATCGATCTCCCGCCGCCGGAAGGAGTAAATAAAAAACCTTCGCCATTGCATTTCGGGCACTTTCTTGATATTTCATTTTTAATAATACGAATGTTTGACACTAAAATAATCTATTAAAAATCCTTTTAGGCCGTCAATTTAATAATCTATCTTCGTACAAGTTTAAAGACAAATTGGCGCGGTCCCTTTTCGAGCTTGGATGAACATTACGTATCTTGCCTATTTGGATGAGAATTTCGAGTTCCAGCCTAAACTCATTTTAAGTGAAACGGGGAATATTTATTTTCAAATTTTTATTTACCTTGTGATTCTTACAAAAATGGTGCTAATTTAATAAAAATTGGTGTTCAAAGCGGCGCTAGTGCGTGTATTGAACACCAACAAGATTGAATTTTTCGTCTACTTTAAAGGAGAACACGTATGAGTTTTATAGAAAAATATGATGAACATGTAAAGGCAAGAGCCGAACAAGGAATACCACCACTTCCTTTAAACCTTGAACAGGTAAGTGAAGTTATAGAAATGTTAAAAGCTGGTCACGCAAAAAATGATTTATTAAAAGATTTACTTTTAAATCGTGTAAACCCTGGCGTTGATGATGCTGCCAGACTTAAAGCGGCTTTTTTAAACGATCTTATACAAAATAAAGTAAAATGCCCTGCTATTTCCAAAAAAGAAGCCGTTAAGGCGCTTGGTGAAATGCTGGGAGGTTATAACGTCAAACCTCTGATTGATGCGTTAAATATTTCTGACGCTGCCGACGACGCTGTAAATGCTCTGGCTAATATCTTACTCGTCTATGATGAATTTAATACTGTTGCTGATTTATCAAAAAGCAATGCTCATGCAAAAAAAATTATGAACTCCTGGGCTGAAGGCGGCTGGTTTAACAATAGAAAAGCACCTGCTGAAAAAATCACCGTTACCGTCCTTAAAGTTCCTGGCGAAACCAATACAGACGACCTGTCTCCAGCCAGTGAAGCATTTACCCGAAGCGATATTCCATTACACGCACTTTCCATGCTCGTTACTAAAATGCCCGGCGCTATACAAACCATCGCTGAATTAAAAAAGAAAGGCCACCCGGTAGCTTATGTTGGTGATGTGGTTGGAACAGGCTCCAGTCGTAAATCAGGAGTAAACTCAGTTCAATGGCATATGGGTGAAGACATCCCCGGCGTACCAAACAAAAGAACAGGCGGAATTGTTCTTGGCGGTGTTATTGCACCTATCTTTTTCAGTACCTGTGAAGATTCAGGCGCATTGCCATTTCAGTGCAATGTAGACCAGATGGAAACAGGCGATGTGATCGATATTTATCCTTATGAAGGTAAAATTGAAAAAAATGGTAAAAAAATCAGTGAATTTAAACTTGATCCAAACACAATAATCGACGAAGTAAGAGCCGGAGGCCGTGTACCTTTGATCATTGGACGCGGACTAACCAACAAAGCTCGTAATTTTATAGGAATGCCGGCAGAAGAAATTTTTGCCAAACCGGAACAACCTGCAGACGATAAAAAGGGATATACACTTGCTCAAAAAATGGTAGGTCGAGCAGTTGGATTACCTGGCGTAAAACCAGGCATGTATGTTGAACCTGCAACCAGTACGGTTGGAAGTCAGGATACTACCGGAGCAATGACCCGCGATGAAATTAAAGAATTGTCAGCGCTTGGTTTTAACGCTGATCTTGTTCTTCAAAGTTTTTGTCATACTGCGGCATACCCAAAGCCATCTGACATTAAACTACATCATACCTTGCCCGATTTTATCACAACACGAGCTGGTGTATCGCTTCGACCAGGCGATGGTATCATTCATTCGTGGTTAAATCGAATGGTATTACCAGATACCGTTGGAACCGGAGGCGATTCTCACACTCGCTTCCCTATTGGAATCAGTTTCCCTGCAGGATCCGGTCTTGTCGCTTTTGCAGCTGTAACCGGCTCGATGCCGCTTACCATGCCCGAATCTGTTTTAGTTCGATTTAAAGGCCAAATGCAGCCTGGTATAACTTTAAGAGATTTGGTAAATGCAATACCTCATGTAGCCATTAAAAAAGGACTCCTTACGGTAGAAAAGAAAAACAAAAAAAATGTTTTTAACGGCAGAATTCTTGAAATCGAAGGGTTGCCAAACTTAAAAATTGAACAAGCCTTTGAATTAACAGATGCCAGCGCGGAGAGATCGGCGGCAGCGTGCACCGTTAAACTAAATAAAGAGCCCGTAATGGAATACATCAACTCAAACATCACCTTGATTGAGGCAATGATTAAAAACGGTTATCAGGATGCCAAAACTCTTCAGCGAAGAGCCGATGAAATGAAGAAATGGTTGAAAAATCCTGTTCTTCTGGAGGCAGATAAAGACGCAAAATATGCAGAAATCATTGAAATAGACATGAATGAAATTAAAGAACCTATCGTTGCCTGTCCGAATGACCCTGATGATGTTGCGACGCTTTCTGAGCTTCATGCCGATGTTCTTAGACCAAAGAGAGTCGATGAAGTTTTTGTAGGAAGTTGTATGACCAACATCGGTCATTATCGCGCTTTGGGCGAGGTATTGAAAAACGAAGGTCAGGTTCCATCTAAACTATGGATTGTTCCTCCAACTAAAATGGACGAAAGCGAGTTAATTAACGAAGGGTATTATTCTATTTTTGGAGCTTCCGGCGCAAGAACAGAAATGCCAGGTTGCTCACTTTGCATGGGAAATCAGGCCAGGGTTGCAGATGATGCCATCGTATTTTCTACTAGTACCCGAAATTTTGACGGGCGGCTTGGTAAAAATGCCCAGGTATATCTAGGTTCTGCAGAACTTGCAGCAGTAACTGCAAAACTTGGGAGAATTCCGACCAAAGACGAATATATGGAAAATGTAACTAAAAAAATCAGCGGTAATGAAGATAAAATATATAAATATCTAAATTTTAACCAGATTAAAAACTACGAGTTAAATTAATAAACAAATCAACAGGGAATGGATGACCTTTCCCTGTTGGTTTTCAATCTACATAGACCGGTGGCTTGCGATTTGCAAAATCTATAATGGCTTTTGTAAACTCTTCGTGAAAAAACTTTGATGAAATCATAAAATCAGCTGTTGACACATTGCATGCCGTGGGTACATTGTATAGTACTGAAAGTCTAAGCAGCGCTTTTACATCCGGATCATGAGGTTGAGAAGTAAGAGGATCCCAGAAAAAAATAATTAAATCAATCTGACCAGTGCAGACTTCAGCGCCAATTTGTTGATCACCGCCCAGAGGACCGCTTAAAAAACGTTTTACAGGCAATTTACATTTTTCACTGATCAAGCTGCCTGTGGTTCCAGTTCCGACAAGTTTATGAGCTTTTAAAACTTCTCTATGCTGCATCACCCATGACAACAAGTCTCTTTTTCGATTATCATGGGCAATCAGCGCGATAGTTTTAATTTCAGGTACAGTTTTGTGAATAATTACATCATGTAACATTCCTCAATATTTTGATCTTATTAATCTTGTCGAGGCATTTTTATTTGAAATATTAGAATAATTGAATATAAAAATGGACAATGTGTACAATATTGCTTTATTTATTAAAATAAAATTTAAAACATTTACCTGTAAATGTAAAAAATAAGGAGATTTTATGTCAAATGTAATTACAAAAAACAGAACTTTTGGAGAACTTGTCGAATTGATGACTGAAAAACGAAATGCAGGCGATCCATCTGCGGTTAAACGTTCAAATTTTACAGATTTTACTGAAATTAATGAAAATATCGAGTTTTTAGAAAATAATTATTTAGAATTTGCTTCTTTTGGTTATATCGAGAGACTGATTCGCAAACTTTCATCAGTATATGGATCAAGAAAGTATTTATTATTAAAAATTTTAAATTATAACGAAGCATGTGGATTTTTTTCCGGTAATCTTGCGCTTTATCTTGACGCAACAGATGATGATTCGATTGAAGAAATCAGCTTTACTTGGGAAGGAAAAGGCGAAATCGAAAAAACCTGGGATAATTTTACAAAATGGGAAGTAACGAAAAAAAAGAAAGCCTGATAGAAACGAAAAGTGATTACGAGGGGAAACAGGATCATATTCTAAACCTTGAAACCCCTCGAATCGAGGTATTTGAAAATATTTACAATGGCAAAGATTACCTGATAAACCTGGAAATACCTGAATTTACAGCAATTTGTCCGAAAACAGGTTTACCTGATTTTGGCGTGATCATTATCAGCTATCGACCTGCTAAATATTGCCTTGAATTAAAATCACTTAAAGAATATTTTATTTTTTATCGTAATCTGGGAATTTTTCATGAAAATGTTGTAAATAAGGTTTTTGAAGATATATTAAATGCCTGTAAACCAAATGCATTAAAAGTAAAAGCCGTGTACAATGTAAGAGGCGGCATCACAACTTCGGTAGAAAGAGAGTATCAACGCTGAAACTTCATAGATATAGATATTTCATAGCCTTATTGATTCCTTTAACTGCTCTGGCTTTGGTATTTGGAGTACAATTAGGATTGTATAAACTGGGAATCATACCTGAGACAACAAAAAAAATCAATGCTGTCCATATGTTCATTATCATTGTTTCACAGGCAGGAATATTTTTAACCCTTGTAATGTTGTTACAGGCAAAGCTTGGTTTTAAATATTTTGGCCTGGGTGATGAAATAACAGGAAAAGATTTAATTTTTGGCTTTGCAGGTCTCATTATTGTTAATATCTTTAGTTCAATTTTTTTAAATTTAACGGGTACAGTTCCAGATCAGTTTAAAGGATTTAGCCCTGAGCTGTTACGCAATAATATATTCCTTTTTATGTTTACAGTCGCATTGCTGGGACCAATATATGAAGAAGTAATTTTCAGGGGATTTATTTTAGGTATGCTCGTTCCAGAGCAGGAAACACTAAATAATAATTCTCCTATTAAGAAAAATCTTCCCGCGATACTTTTTACGAGTTTAATATTTATGCTGGCTCATTTTGACAATTTAATAGAGAACTACTATATTGGACTGCCTTTGTTTTTACTTGGAATGTATTTTTCATTTATTACGATTTATAAAAAAGGTATTATGCTTGGAATTCTTTTACACATATCACAAAACTTTCTTGCCGGTATAATGATGTTGTATCAGGCTAAACAGTTATAAAAAAATTGTGTTACTTACTTGGTTATAACAGTATACTTACCTTCTTCAATACCTTCAATTGAATAATTTGCAATGGAAATTCTATAAAGATCAATGATGGTTAAGCCGAGAGATTCAAAAATCCGTCGAATTTCACGATTTTTTCCTTCATGTAAATAAATTTCATAACTTGCTTTTTTAAAAAGCGGTTTAATTGAATCAACATTTAGTTTTTCTTTTTTACTCCATACCCCTCGCCTGATTTTTTCCATTTCATCCGACGACAACGGTCTCGAAGAATGTACATGATATATTTTTGTTGTCTTCCGGGTTGGATGAGTCAGTTGATAAATTAAATCGCCATCATTTGATAAAACAACCAGACCTCGTGACTCCTCATCAAGACGTCCTGCAAAAAAATATCGGCCCATTTCTTCAGGTAAAAGTCGAAAAATTGATTTTTGATTTTTTTGTTCTTTATGGGTACAAACATATCCCGCTGGTTTGTTTAGTAAAATAACTTTAATTTTTTTTAAAATTACCGGGTCACCGTTTACCACAAGAAAATCGTCTGAACGAACCTGATGATTTAAATCTATAATTTTTTTCCCGTTAATGAATACATCGTTATTTTTAAGAAAATCAGCAGCTTCACGTCTGGAACAAACGCCTGCATGCGCTAAAAATTTTCCTATTCGTAGTGTACTTTCAGACATGGACTGTATCAGCATAACTATGAAACTCATCTACAATTCTTTTTTACTTTATAAAGTAAACAAGCTATTATAAACGATTATTCCTGTATTTTAGGCCGTATAAATAATACCAGACAGTTAATTTGTGAGTGAGATATACCATAATTAACCAGAAGTTTACATAAATGATTCATCGTTGCGCCGGTTGTCCACAGATCATCAATAATTAAAAACTTTTCATTGCAATTCATTGAAATTTTTTTATTATTTTTTAACATAATGTTGTTTTGTATTTCTCTGTATCTGGAAAACTGATCAAGTGTTTTACTTTGTTGTTTTTTATTTTTTTTAAAAATATTTATAACGGGTATTTTATAATGCTTTGCCAGTTTTTGTGTTATGAAATAAATCAAATCTTTTGACGAAGGCGCGGGAATCAGGTAATTTATATTTTGAAAGTAACCTTGACCGTTTTGTTTTAAAAAAGAAATTAAAAAATTTTGCATGACGACATCATTATGAAACTTTGCTTTTTGAAAAACAGATTTCTCGCGAAAATTATAATACCCGATATAAAATAAATGATGAAAATAAAATTCTCTTTTATCAATCAATGGTTTGTTTAAAGAATGGGCCAAATTTATATTTTGCAAATAAAGATGCTTCTCAAAATAATTTGTACATTCCTGACAGAGTGTAGCGAAAGGTTCCATGACATTGTTTTCACAACATGGGCAATCGTAGGGTAATAATGAATTTAATAAATGATGTAATACTTTCATAAATTTATATTACTTAAAAAGTATTTTTTTTACATTTTTATAAAAAAATCCAATAAATGTCGTAAAAATTCATTATTATACGTCTTAAATAATGAAAATTATATGGATCTAAATATATCAATATCAAATCAAACAAACTATGTAGTCATTACGATGAATGGAAAAATTGATTTTAGTTACTCTAATTATTTTTTAAAAAAATTAAATGATGTTTTACTCTCAGGTAAAAAAAATGTAATTATGGATTTCAGCGAAATAACTTTTATTTCATCAACAGGGATAGGCGTGATTTTAGAGGCAAAAAACTACACAGAAGAAAATGGCGGTCGATTTATAATTTCAAGTTTAAGCAATACAATCCGACAAGTCTTTGAACTTATCGGCGTTTTAAGTAGCATGGAAGTATGTGATAACCTTGACGATGCTATTTTACGGGTTCATCCTGAACGTTCTGTTTTATAACAAATTAGTTTACAGCGTGTCATTTTAACAGATATTTACCCATGTCTGAAAACAACGATGATCATTCGTCCGAGAACCAATCTGAAACGGAATTAATTCAACAGAGATTATCAAAATATAAATCTTTTACCGAACACGGAATAAATGTGTACCCAAATCAATTTAAACGTACACATAACATATTGGATGTTCTTGAAATGTTCAATACAAATGACGTTCCGCAGAATAAAGTGATTATAGCAGGCAGGGTAATGACACGCCGAGCCATGGGTAAAGCAGGATTTCTTAATATTAAAGATTTTAGCGGTCAAATTCAGGTTTATTCAAATAATACACTGTTAAATGAAAATGGATATTTTGTATTTACTGAACTTGATATAGGTGATATAATTGGAGTTTCCGGAGAAACGTTTAAAACTAAAACAGGCGAACCGTCTATACGGGTTGAAAGCATTACCATGCTTTCTAAAAATTTATACCCCCTGCCCGTTGTTAAAGAAAAGGATGGCGTTAGATTTGATGCCTTTGCCGACGTTGAACAGCGATACAGAAGACGTTATCTCGATTTAATTGTAAACCCCGACGTGAAAAATACATTTGTTCTACGCTCTAAAATCATCTCGGAAATTCGCAGTTTTTTAATTGGTCGAGGTTTTTTAGAAGTTGAAACACCTATGATGCACAGCATTGCTTCAGGAGCTGCAGCAAAACCTTTTCAAACTCATCACAATACTCTGGGAATGGACTTATTTTTACGAATTGCGCCTGAATTGCATTTGAAAAGATTGATCGCTGGCGGTTTTGAAAAAATTTTTGAATTAAACAGAAATTTTAGAAATGAGGGTATTAGTATTAAACATAATCCCGAGTTTACCATGATGGAAATTTACCAGGCCTATGCCGATTATTCAGATATGATGACGCTTACTGAAGAAATTATCACACATCTTGTTAAAACTGTTTTAAAAACAGATACACTGACGTATGGAGATAAAACCATTTCATTAAAAACTCCCTGGGAGAAAAAAACTTACCTTGGTGTAATTGAAGAAAAAACAGGATTAAATTTCAGACCGTTTTTAAACACAAATGATCCTTCAGTTGAAGACGCCAAAAAAATGGCCCAATCCATTGGAGTTGATGTAAAAAAGTGTCATACGTTTTGGGAAGTTGTTGATGAAGTCTTCTCAGGAAAGGTTGAAGGTACGCTAATTCAGCCAGTTTTCATAACGGATTTTCCAAAAGCGATGTCGCCTCTTGCAAAATCAAAACCCGAAGAACATGTATTGGTCGAACGATTTGAACCATATATAAATGGATGGGAAATTGGAAATGCATTTACCGAACTTAATGACCCTTTTGATCAAAAAGAAAGATTTGAACAACAAGTTGCAATGAAAAAAGCCGGTCAAGCCGAAGTCATTGAAATGGATGAAGATTTTATCGACGTACTTCGAGTGGGTATGCCGCCCACAGGGGGACTTGGAATCGGTATTGACCGGTTGATCATGCTGATGACCAATAGCCCTTCTATTAAAGATGTAATTTTATTCCCATTATTAAAGAAAAAGGAAAATTAAAAATGAAAAGTATAAACCCCAAAATTGTCCCTATAAAAATGAAACGAGACAAGCTCTTGTTGTTAAATCAAATTTTGCTGCCAATGAAAACAGAATGGATTGAATGTACTGATGAAGTTCAAACCGCACATTCTATTAAAGTTATGCACGTCAGGGGAGCTCCTGCCATCGGTGTTGCTGCAGCCTATGGATTTTATTTAGGAGCCAGAAAACTTGTAAATAGCGGTAAAAAACCAACCGTTGCCGCCATGCAAAAAATTAAAGAGAGACTGGACCAATCCCGCCCGACAGCAGTAAATTTATTCTGGGCAACCGGCGTTATGCTTGAAAAGGCAACAAAGCTGATTGAGTCAGGAATTGAACCGGCGCAGTTTATCATTAAATTATACAATGATGCCGTTGCCATACATGAAGATGATGCAAAACGCTGCATGGACATGTCGGTCATTGGAGCAGATTTTATTGAAAAATTAATTAAAAATAAAAAATATCGAATCATGACTCATTGCAATGCCGGAGCGCTTGCCACCGGCGGCATTGGAACCGCAGTGGGTTTAATTCGTGTCTTACATGATCGTGGTAAGGTGGAAATGGTTTATTCAAACGAAACCAGACCTTATTTACAGGGAGCTCGTCTGACTTCATATGAACTTGAAAAAGAAAACATACCGGGAACTTTAGTTGTAGATTCGATGGCGGCAGTACTGATGAAAAAAAAGATGATTGATTTTATCATCGTAGGAGCCGACAGAATCAGCAAAAACGGTGATGTCGCCAATAAAATTGGTACTTATGGACTTTCAGTATTAGCTAAAGAACATAAAATTCCATTTTTTGTAATTGCGCCTGAGTCAACATTTGACGCAAACATCAAAAGTGGTGATGATATACCAATTGAAGAACGCAGTGAAAAAGAAGTGTTCGAATGTCAGGGAATACGACATGCCGCTAAAGTAAAAGCTTTAAACTACAGTTTTGATGTAACACCAAATACCAACATCACTGCAATTTTCTTTGAAGGCCGCGTGATGAAAAAATAACTTTAAATAAAGTAACTGTGCATAAAATGTTTTAATAAAAGTTAGATGAACCATGATGAGTAAAAAAATAAAATGGGCAGCATTATTGTTACTTTTATCATTTACTTTTTGTGGGATTATTTTTTTTATTGATGGAAAGTATTATTACAAACCCTGGGGTGCAACTGTTAATTCAAAAGGTTGTACTTCAGATTATGGTCTCGTCTCTGGAGCTGTTGCCGTTGTTGCTTCGCACAAAACAGAATTGGAAATAGTGGGAACCAACATGACTTTAACCATTAACAATTATTCTGACACAAACTGTGTGACATTGGCAAATACAATCATTGCAAAATCAACGCTTGCTACAAATTTATATGTTCAAACACAAATCATTTATTACGATATCGACAAATTAGAATATAAAACCTGGTCCAGAGAACCTGTATCTGCAATAAATGTCAATATAACAAATGTCTCTGCAGAGCTTACCTGCAAAACAAGCAGCTGCAATCTTGCCACGATCAGCAAAGGGTGCGCCACGGGAACCTTATCCAACGGAGCAAAATATGATTACGCAGCCTGTCAGTTTGCCGGTCAACCCAAGCCGCTTTATACTCTTGTTTATCGAAATAATTTTAATGAACTAATGTTTGGTACATCTCATTCACCAGGTTCAGGCCCTTCATTTTCAGGCGACACGGAATCTAATCGGCATAAATATATTTATGCTAATAATCGTTACATAACTCAATAAATAAGTAAGTAAGTAAGACTAATTCTTCTTAAGTTAAAATTTTTAAACGGTTATTATCGTATTTGCCAAAGTTTACTGATGGTAATTGGAATGTAATGATCATCAATCGATTAATTTTATATTTTTTTTTACATTTCTTAAATTAATTACATATTGCTTTCATCTCTCTCCAATGGTAACGATGAACGCCTGGAACCGGATTTTCAGCTTGTTTAACGATAGCCAAGGCAACGCTGTCAGCTTCAATGGGCGAGTATTTTTCAAAAGGTCCCTTAAACAAAAAATTCATTGCCGGAAGAATTTTTTCAACAATTGCCTCTGCAGGTCTATGCTCATTTCGATTGCCCAGCAAAAAAGATGGCTTAAAAATATCCAGAGTCTCAAAGCCGATTTTCCCGGCAAGTTCTTCCATTTTTCCCTTGGTTTTCGAATAAAAAAATAATGATTTCTCGCTGACTCCTGCTGCGCTGACAAAACTAAAATGACGGCAGCCATTATCAAAAGCAATTTTAGCTGTATTGAGCGGATAGTCAACTTCCCATTTGTAAAAAATATCTTTGTCATGGCCTGCTTTTTTAATGGTTGTTCCAAAAGCTGATATCATGACGTCACATTTTATTCTCCGTTTATATTTTTCAATGTGCTCAAAATCAACAACTTCACAAATGAGCTTTTTATGTTTAATGTCAACTGGTCTTCGGGTTAATACCGTCACCATTCCCACCCATTTTTCAGATAAAAGATAATTTAAACAACTTCGGCCAACTAAACCGGTAGCGCCAATCAATAGTACACTTTTCATAATTCAAAGATATACATTAAAAAATTTTTGTCAAACCAATTTCAAACGTTTCTGCTAAAATTTAAACGCCCTGGTTTAAAGATTGACGTATCAATCTATAGAACATTTTCAGATGTAATGGAAAATTTTAATATACTCGAAATGATGAAAGTTTTACCTGCTGTTATTTTAGGTTTAACCGTTCACGAATACGCCCATGCCTATACAGCTTATAAACTGGGAGATTCCACTGCAAAAGACATGGGCAGGATGACGTTTAATCCAGTCAAACACATTGACCCACTTGGGTTTTTCTTTATACTGATTGCCGGCTTTGGATGGGCAAAACCTGTAATCATCAATCCGGATAATTTAAAAAACAAACATCGAGATGAAATATGGATTTCTGTTGCAGGGCCGTTATCAAACCTGATTCTGGGAATTGCATTGTTTGTTTTAGCCCGTTTACTATTTTCTTTAAATATATTTACCAGCAATTTACAAAGAGAAGGCATCATTCAATGGATTTTATTAGGCGGAGTTTTAAATTTCGGTTTGTTTATTTTTAACTTAATCCCCATACCGCCTCTTGACGGTTCTCACATTTACCTGACCTATCTTAAGAAAAAAAATGAAAAAATGTTTCAATACATTTATAAATATGGAAGCTTTGCCTTGTTTGGTATTATTATTTTTGAAAACCAAAGTAAAATTCAAATTTTACCGATAAGTTCGCTCATTCATTTTATTTCAAATTTCTTCTTTGATATATTACAATTTAAATAATTTAAAAAACAGTTATTAATTTGGTGTAAGTCAATGAAAAACAACTCTCAGGTTTTATCCAAGATTGGCTGGATACTGTTTGGACTTATGGTGGTTTTAATTCCTTTGTGGATTGTATTTTTTGTATACATTCTTGGTATTATAGTGATTGTTGTAATGCTTTTTTTTATTAAAGAATTTCTTTATAAAATAATCAAAAGCAAAAATAAATGATCAAAACTATACGTTCAGGGAATTGTCAATAAGATACAGTTCAAACCGCGCCCTGTCTTCTGAAGTGATTCGATGCGGTTTTCCCGATTTGTAATTTATAAATAAACCTCGTTGACTGGCCATTGCTGCTAGTTCGCCTTTTTCATTTAAAATTTGAAACTCAATCCATGCGGAAGCTTTTCCAATTTCTGAAAGCCAGAGTTCGATCGTTGCAACATTCGAAAGAAACAATGGCTTTTTATAAGAAATTGATGTTTCAACAAGTAATGGACCAAAACCATCTTCAACAATTTTAGATATGGGCAAACCTACAGCTTCAAGCAGCTTAAGTCGTCCAATTTCCATCCACTGGATGTAAACGATGTTGCTGACATGACCGTTAAAGTCAATATCAAAAGTATAAACCGGTATTTCAAATTTAATGGTTGCCATAATGTTTTAACAGGTTATCGATGAACAATGAAGTAAAGTAACTTTACTTTTCAAGTCTTTTTTGATTACTCAGATGCCGCAATCGTGGTGGCATCTATAGGTCGAGTGAGAATATCTTTGCCTTCGACAATTTTCGTAATGAGTCGGCCGTCAGGAGCATAGCTTAAAATGATGGGGTAAGTATTGTTGATAAAACGTTCCGTACGTCCGTAGCCGCAGGTCATACACAGTATAAAATGCATACGTTCAGAAGCGTACGCATTTTCGCTGCGTTTACGATCTTTCCATAGAAGTCCCATTTCACCAGAACATTTCGGACAGTATTTTACTCCCTGAAGTATTTTTCCGGATTTTTGCATAAATCTCGTATGGAGATTAAATGGCTCTTGAAATTTTTCTAACTTCAGGATGTTTTTTTAATAATGATCGAATACCGATTTTCTGGATGGTTCGCAAAGCGCGGGTTGAAACGTTCAAGCTCACCCATCTTTTTTCGTCTTCCAGATAAATTCTTTTTCTATGTACATTCGCCTTAAAAGTTCTTTTGGTTTTTCGATGGGAATGGCTTACATTATGCCCTGTTCTTGTTCCCTTGCCGGTGATATCACATTTTCTTGCCATAATTACCGGATATTCGTCAGTTTTTAGATCCGCCGTCAAGAAGATTTCACCAAGCCGCAGAACTTCGTTAAAACAAAAGCCGAAACTCACTTAAAAAGGGGGCGATTGATTTTTTCGATGAGATGGATCATCACAACCCCCTTTCGCTGCAAACGCCCGACTTATAGGCCGGCGATAGCCAAATGACCGGCCAGATGGTTATATCGAAGAGCTAACCAGAGATCGGGCGTTTTACGCTAATCCCCCGCATACTTTATAAATCAGTACAATGCGCGAACAAATTCGCCCATACGTACCATGCCTTTTTTAATCTCCTCTAAAGACATGGCGTAGCTGATTCTCATGCCATTGTCATAACCAAAGGCAATTCCGGGAACCATCGCAACCATTTTTTCTTCAAGCAGGGCTGCGCTAAACGCCTTGCTGACGCTGGTTTCTTTGTATTTTTCCATAAGCTGCTTAAATTTGGCTGTTTTCGAAAGCTCTGCAATATCCGGAAAAATATAAAATGCGCCGGCAGGTTTAAACACTCTTATGCCTTGCATTTTTGAGAGAGTTTCAAATAAATAATCCCTTCTTTCGATAAAAGCCTTGTTCATTTTTTCAATAAAAGCCAGATCACCGTTTAAAGCGGCCACTGCCCCATACTGGGCAAAACTGGTTGCATTGGAAGTGCTCTGCCCTTGAATTTTTTCAAGGGCTTTAACAAGACCTGTGTTCATGGTAACCGCATAGCCAAGTCGCCAGCCCGTCATAGAAAAAGCCTTGGAAAGACCGTCGGCAATGATCACTCTTTCACGAAGTTTTTCAGAAAGCATCGCCAGGTTAAAAAATTTTCGTCCGTCATAAATGAGTTTGGCATAGATATCATCCGTGATGATCCATATATCGGGGTGTTTCTCAAGGATAGCAGCAAAAGCCTTTAGTTCTTCTTCGCTATACACCACCCCCGTCGGATTTGACGGCGAATTGATGATTACGGCTCTGGTTTTTGAAGTAATGCCAGATTCCAGTTGAGAAGGTGTTATTTTAAAACCGCTTTCAAAAGTGGTCTGAAGAATTACTGGACTTCCTTCAGAAAGCATAACGATGTCTTTATAGCTTACCCAGTACGGCGCAGGTATAATCACTTCGTCGCCCTTGTTTAAAATTGACATAAAAATATTGTATAAAACGTGTTTGCCGCCTGTACTGATCACAACGTTTTCAGGCTTATACGTCAGGTTATAATCACGTTTAATGTAATCTACAACGGCCTTTCTCAATGGCTCTATGCCGACAACAGGTGTGTACTTTGTACGGCCGTCTTTAAGCGCCTTTATACACGCATCTTTAATGTAGTCGGGGGTATCAAAGTCAGGTTCCCCTGCTCCAAAACCCACCACATCTTTGCCTTCAGCTTTTAGTTTGTTGGCTGTAGCTGTCAATGCCAGCGTAGGGCTTGCCTCAATTGCGTTTAATCGATTTGATAGTTGCATGGCAAAGCTCGTCATAGATATAAATCACATCGGCAAGCAATTTTTATATTTTCCGCATCTGACCTCAGAACGAATTAACGCGTGGGGTAGGCAGAACCTTGTTCTGCCTGGGGGCGTGCTACGCCCCTTTAAAAAAAGTATTTACATCAGATAAAACATTTACAATCATAAGTTATGAAAATTATAAATAAAATGTTAAAAATTTGCTTTACTGTATTGTTTTTGGCTTCGATTCCTGTTTTTGCGGAAAATAAGACTCCAGACAAGTCCAGTTCAAACCAGGAAGCTTCTGCATACTATGAAAAAGGTAAAAAGCTTTATGATGAAAAAAACTTTAAAGAAGCTTTTCCACTGTTACTAAAAGCTGCCGAAATGGGCCATTCTGATGCCCAAATGCATGTCGGTAAAATGTATTACAATGGCTGGGGTGTTGGCCATAGTCATGAAAAAGGCAAAGAATGGCACCAAAAAGCCGCTAAACAGGGCAACAAAGAATCCATTCAAAAACTTTATAACATGGAACATCACACTGGATCTGCCCATTAAGAGAGTTGACAACGGCTGTTACGAATCATTTGTATCTTATAAATGAGTACAGAATCGTTGAAGCCCGGCCCAAATCAATCTGTTGAGCCGGGTAAAATTATTTTATCTCAGGGAAGTCCCGGAAACGCTTTGATCATCTTGCACCAGGGAGCTATTTCGCTGCGTCTTTCTCCGGATATTGCAACCGATAAAAATATTTCCACATCTTTTTATGCAACCACCATCAATGGTCCGGCAATACTTGGCGCCAGCGCCATTTTGTCAAATATGCCAAACTTCTACCATGCCATCAGCGAAACTAAATGCGTAATTTCAGTTTATGCGGCAAACTACAGCAGTCTTCTCAAGATAATACAGAGCAAACCTCAAATTGCAATATTAACCCTCAGCACAATTATAAAAGAAATCAATCAAATTCAAGAAAAAATTGCACGAACACAATCCTTTTTAAAATATGCCGCAAACGTACAATATGTGTTGAGCTTTGCTTTTTCAAAAATTCATCCGGAACAATTTACTCCTGAAAAATTAAATGGCGAAAGCCAGGGTCATGATCTAACAATAAATGCAGCAAGAGAAAGTGTACAAAAATTAACCGCCAAGGGGTTTAAAGTCCCGGATACCATTGATATAAACTATTTAAAAAAAGATTTCACCGGTGTAATCGGAATGAACTCTCAAAGTACTCCATCCATTGATAATGAAAGTATGGATTATTATCAGGAATTTATGTCGCTTGAACCGGCTATACTTTCAGCCATTGCTCAAAAAAAGCCGCAGTTCATTGCTTTAAACGGACGTAAATTTGCCCAGGAATTTATCAATATCAATGTAGATTTGGTGGAAACCTTTAATGAATGTACAGAAGTTTGCGACTTGATTTTACTCGGTGAATATTCATGGCTTGAAAAATATGCACTTCAATCTGAAATTGCATTGAAAGAAAAAAAGCAAGATATAACTTTAATGAACAGTTGCCATTTTTTAATTGAAAGTACTCGTATGGTTCACGATCAATTTCAAAAACTTTGGGCGCAAAACAGATACAACATTGAATCTTTACCGGTTAATAAAATAAACCAATACCTTACCTTTTGCCGTCAACAGCAGGCCAATGAACCTGTAGTTGTACAAAGTCAAGATACCGGAATTGATGCCGGAACTTCTAACATTACCAAAGATTCATTAAATAAAATACTTCAATATTCTGAACTTGAACCCGAAAAACAAAAGCAATTTAAAGATCTTCTTGAAAAATTTAAAAAATTTCCAAACCCGATGGAAGCTGACGATGACTTGAAGAAAATAAAAAGAACCATTGCCCCAATTTACTGGCTGATCTACGAAAAATGTATATTAAAATACTTAAGTAAAAAAGAACCTTCATCAAAACTTATAGAGATATTTTTATTAACCGGTTTTATGGACGAAACCCTGATGGATCCGGAACATATAAACTATATATTTTCAAATGTAAAAAGAGTTTCATCGAAATATCCCATTCATGACGCGATTGGATGGCTTGAACAAATATATCTGGGTAAAATTCCTACAAGTATAAACGAACTGGGCGTATCTTTTTTTGAGATGTTACGTCAGGACAATCGCGACGCCGGATGGAAACGTGAATCGGATTTACCGGCAAATGTAAACAGCCCTGAAGCTCGTGTACGTTTTGAAGTCCACAACATGCTCACCTCTACAGTAAAACTTACTTCAGGAAGTATCATCAATCATTTTCCTATATTGACCAAATACCATTTTACCCAAGCTATTGAAAGAACCTATGTTACACCTGAAAGACTTGAAGGTGAAATTGATAAATTGCTCAAGATTGATTTTAGCGCATATCACCGTGAAATTTTATACATGAATGAAAAACTGGGAATCCCCAAAGAATTTATTCAAATGCAGGTGATACCCAATATGCTGCTGGTTCCTTCAATTGGAACTGTTTTTCAGTTTTGGCAGGAACGAGAAGGCAACAACAGAACTTCACCAGGTCGATTAATTTGCCCCATCTTTGTTCTTGATGACTTATACGAAATGCTTTTACATGTTTCGGCAGCTTATCGTTGGGAGCTCACCAAGACATTACTTGGTCCCGACTGGAACAACATCAGTTCTTCATCGCTTACTGCTGATTATACCGACTACGTTCAATTTTTTAAGAAAAATAAAGACCTTACCCAGGAAAACAAAGAAAAACTGGCTACCGAGTTTAAACGTTTTCGCGACGATAGAGCAAGATTTATTAACGACTATTCAATTTGGATAAAATTTGAATCGGAAGGGACTCAAAGGCTAAACAAAGTAGCCAGAAAAATTATGGCAAAACACATTCCCTTTACAAAAGGCATCAGGGAAAATTTATTAAAATTACCAAGCTTTACTGATATTATTCAAAAATCAATCAATATTAAAAAAAGAAAAGCCATTGAGCTTGAGCCTAAATATAAAAAATACAGAGCTGAAAACAACGGAATTCTGCCCCCTGAGCTTGAAAGTACAATAAAGTACTACTTACTTGACTATTAACACTGTACTGGCTCGAAAGCAGTGCAAAAATAAAAGTACAGCAATTAAATGAAAAATGTTATACAAAATAGAAAATAAAACACCTGAAATTCATGAGACCGCATTTATCGCGCCGGATGCGAGCCTTATTGGCGAGATTACCATCGGCGAAGGCTCTTCTGTATGGTTTAACTGCACCATTCGAGGAGATGGCTTTCCGGTGCATATCGGTAAATTCAGCAATGTACAAGATAACAGCGTAATTCATGTCACCACCAACAAATACCCGTCAATCATAGAAGATTATGTTACGATTGGTCATAACGTTGTGATTCACGGGGCTACTTTAAAAAGTTACAGCTTTGTGGGTATCTCAGCGACCGTAATGGACAATGTAATTGTTCATCCCTATGGATTTGTAGCCGCTGGAGCGCTTGTACCCCCGGGTTTTGTTGTACCGGAAAAAACTCTTGTTGCAGGCGTACCTGCAAAAATTGTACGGCCATTAAAAGATGAAGAAATCGCCATGATCGAACGTATTGCCCTGGATTATACAAACAGATCAAAATTGTATAAAACATCTTTAGTATGTATTTCTAATTCGCCATTTACTTAAACGTATCCGATGCAGATTGATATTTTAATTATAATTTTTTTATTACTTGCCTCCGTTTTTTTTTCAGGAACAGAAACGGCTATGTTTTCTCTCAGCAGCGCTAAAATTTCGCGTATTGCCGAGGGCAAAAACCCGAAAATCAGCCGACTAAAAAAAATATTAACCGATCCTGAAATGATTTTATCCAGCCTGCTTCTTGGAAACCTCACTGTAAATATTTTATTTTCGCATGCGATGCATAAATTATTAAACCCGTTTTTTTCAGGCCTTGAATCTGATTTTGTTATTTTAGTCATCATTACATTAACTCTTTTAATCATTGGCGAAATTTTACCAAAAGTTTATGCCCTGCGTTATAACGAATCCTGGAGCATAAAGACATCTCAGGCTTTGTCAATATGGATAAAAACAACAAAATTTATGGCATGGCCTTTAAATGCCCTTACTCAGAAAATAACAGCCTGGATACCTGAAATTCGCCATAAATACAGTGAAACTGAATTGCTCGATACGCTAAAATTTGCCCATCTCGATGGTATCATTGAATCTGGAGAACACAAAACTTTGCAAAGAAGTATACATTTCTATCACGATACAGCGTATAGCTTAATGATTCCAAAATCAAATGTAGCCATGTTAGATTCTAGCGAAACATTTACAAATTCACGTAAAGCTTTTATCGATAAAAAAACAAACATTGCTCTGGTATTTAATGAAAAAGACAGCCGGATACTTGGTTCAATCAACGCAAGAGCCATTGTGCATTTAATCGGTAATAAAAAAAAGCAAATCATTGATTTTATGCAACCGGTTATTTTTCTTCCAAAAACCATGCTCTTAAATGATGTCTTTGATGAGCTGATGAAAAATCAGCTAGAAGTAGCAGCAATCATTGATGAAATGGGCGAATTGTCAGGAATAATAACCATGAAGGATATTTTCCATACTCTTCTGGGAAATTCCGATCATGATTCATTGATAGATACTCCGCTGACTTCAGGAAATATTTACTCTGTCAGTAAAAACAGATATCAAATCAGCGGATCAATAACGCTGCATGAGTTTAACGAGTTTTTTCAGACCGACATCGTATCGGAAAATTCAGAAACCTTATCGGGCTTTCTTATTGAAAAACTTGACGGATACCCCAAATCAAATACCATTTTTCAATATAAAAATTTAAAATTCAGTAAAATGAAAATCAGAAATAACACAATTTCAGATATCATACTGGACATACTGCATGAACGCTAATATTATATTCATCATTGTCATGATATTGATTTCATCGCTATTATCTGGAATTGAAATTTCAATTGCAGGATTAACTCCTTTTCATTATCAAAAAAAATATAAAGAAAAAATTATTTTCTTGCTTAAACAAAAAGAAAACATCATCTCAACCCTGTTAATTGGAAATAACATTTGTATTGTCGCTGCGACTCTCGCCCTTGACGAAGTACTTGGAAACAGTCTTGGTCTTTATGCTAAAATTGGAATCTTTTTTCTGCAGATTTTATTGTTTTTTCTTATCGCTGAACTGCTGCCAAAAAATATTTTTCGGAAATTAAATTCATGGATCTTATTAAAACTATTTATTGTAATTTTAATTATTTTTTATTCGCTAAGACCCGTCAGCTGGTTATTAATGACACTCATTAAGAGGCTTTTTAATTTTTTTCCTGAATCGGGTCATACCCAGAAAGATGATATCATTTATTTTATTCGAACACAATTTACCCGTGAAAAAATACCAATAACTCGCGGGCTATCGTCGTTAGATAAAACCCGCGCTGTTGAAATCATGACGCCTATTCCCGAAGTTTTTTCCATTAACAAAACTTATAAAGTTGCGGAGGTACTTGAAAAAATCAAAGGGACATCTTATTCAAGATACCCTGTTTATGAAGATCGAGGCGATAACATCATTGGTCATGTTGATGTTTTTGATTTACTAAGCGCCCGTTTAAATGAAAATATTACAAAATACATTTACGCACCGGTTTATGTTCCTGAAAACATTATGGTCGATAAAGTTTTACAAAAAATGCAAAAAAACAAGCTGGCAATGATATTTCTGGTAAATGAATATGGAAGCGTTTCAGGGTTAATTACACTTGAAAATATTGTAGAAGAAGTCATTGGAACAGATATTCTTGCCCGTGATCAAATTACAGAAAAACCATATATATTAAAATTAAATAAAGATCTTTATGAACTTGCCGGTAATCTTGATCTCGATGATTTTAATGAGAAATTCCAATTAAGTCTCGGCAAAGCCGGATTTGAAACCATCACAGGCTATATTATCAGTCTCTATGGAGATATTCCTGAAAGCGGAACAAAAATTAAAACAGACTTTGGCACTTTAATCATTGCGATGGCCAATAAAAAAACCGTCCTTTCGGTACACTTTGTTCCATTAGAACATATTGAAAATACCGGTTAAACCTCGCTAAATACCTTTCATTAAATATTCTGATAAATCTTTTAATCCCGAAAAGTACTTTAATGGATTACATTTTTCAAGTATTTCACTGGAATGAGCTCCTCCGGTGATCGCCAATGAATCAACACCGGCATTTTCTGCCATATCAAGATCATATGTTGTATCTCCAATCATAACGGTTTCTGCCGCAGAACAACCCAACTCATTCATTATATCTACAATCATATGCGGATCTGGTTTTGGATTACATTCGTCTATGGTACGTGTTGTGTGAAAATACGCTCTTAAATTAGAATTTGATAAATCTCGTTCAAGGCCAGCACGACTTTTACCGGTTGCTACAGCTGTTTTTACTGATTTATTTTTTAAAAATAACAAAAGCTCTTCTACTCCAGGAAACATGACAATGCCGCTTACGGATCTTTCCATAAAATATTTTTTATATGCCTTCAATAATAAATCTCTATCATGATCCGATGCTTTGGGAGTCAACAGTTCAAGAGCGTCAATGAGTCCAAGACCAATGATTGATTTTGCTTTTTCCGGCGATAATTCAGGCAAGCGTAACTCTTTAAAAGAATCCATCAAGCATGAGGAGATTAAATCAATTGAATCGGCCAAAGTGCCGTCCCAATCAAATATAAAAAGCTTTTTGTTTGATAAATTTAAATCCATATTTTGCATCATAATTGTTTAAATAAACTCCTGACCACAACAAAGGGCATAAATATTTTGTGATTGTCGTTGACAACATATGTAAATAACGAATTTTGCCTTATGTACGCTGTAATAGAAATGGGTGGAAAACAATATCGGGTAGAACCTGAGCAAATTCTGTATGTAGAGAAAACAGGTTTTGAAAAAGGTAGCGAAATTGATATAAAAAATATACTTCTTTTAGAGAAAGACAACAAGGTTTCTTTTGGTAAACCAATCCTTGAAAATGTTTCCATAAAAGCAAAGATACTTGATGATGTAAGAGCGCCAAAAATTGTCGGATTCAAGTATAAAAGTAAAAAAAATTATCGTAGAAGATGGGGACATCGTCAGAATTTACAAAAAATTCAAATTACAGCCATCACTGCATAATTGACCACATTATTTCCAGAAAACCATCATTGCCGGCTAAAATTCTGGTTAAGTAATCAGAACTATAACCGGTAAATAGAACGAATGTCTTTATAAAGACATTGAGCAATCAAAATCTTATCAATAATGAAGAAATCATCTGAAAGATTTAACAAATGGCTGAAAAGGTTTTTGTTTATATGTATTATTTTTTCCGGAATTTCAACGCTAACTTTTGTTAAAGCCTATCTTAACTGGAATTCACAGAAAGAAGAAATCATTGGGAAATTATTTACCTATAAAAAACAACTCGATCAATTAAGATCAAATTTACCGGTAGAAGAACTCGGTTCCGAAGTCAACATTGGTACAGTTGCCATTCCATCAAGAGTCTACGATAAAAACGATAAACTCATCGGTGAATTTTTTACAGAACGACGCACCTTGATTAATCTCGATAAACTTCCCCTTTACATAGAACGCTCGCTCATCGCATCTGAAGATAGAAAATTTTACGAACATCACGGAATTCGTTATTCTTCTATTTTACGCGCAATATTAAAAAACATCATTACGTTTCAATACTCACAGGGGGGGTCAACCCTCACCCAGCAGCTGGCTAAAGTTTTATTTACAAATCAGGAAAAAACCATTGATCGAAAAATTTTCGAATTTTTTTGCACAAAAACCATTGAAGAAAGATTTACAAAAAAACAAATTCTTGAAATGTATTTAAATTTAATATACATGGGTCATGGAAATTTTGGCGTTGAGTCGGCCTCTCAATATTATTTTAACAAATCAAGCGAGAATTTAAGCCTTGCCGAAGCCAGTATACTGATTGGATTATTACCCAGCCCTGAAAAATATTCGCCGATCAACGATCTTGAAAAATCATTAATGCGGCAGCGGACCGTTTTAAACGCACTCATAGAAACTAAAGTTATCACGAAACAAACGGCCAATATATCATTAACAGCTTTTTATGCACAATACCAGGTACAAAAAATCAATGACCATTATCTTTCTACCGTAGGACAGTTTCCCGACCGCGCTTATCGAATCAATATGGCGCCCTACTTTTTAGAGGAAATTCGAAAAGTTCTTTTACAAACGTATACGGCAAACGAACTTATGAAAGGAGGCTTGAGAATATACACAACCTTGGACTATGATCGACAACACAATGCCGAGGTTGCTCTCAAAAAAGCCATTGCCGCTCAAAAAGACTCTTTTGATAAAGAAAAAATCAAGGCACAAAACAAGCACGATATTAAAAATGCTGAATTTTTCAAAGAAGCACGCGAAAAAACAAATGGAGCCTTTATAACGATCGAACCTAAAACAGGATATGTACTTACGATGATTGGCGGAAGTGAATTTTCAGCCAGCAACCAGTTCAATCGAAGTACTAGCGCTTACCGCCAGGTTGGATCTCTTTTAAAACCTTTTATTTACTATCTAGCTATTGCAGAAAAAAAAATAACACCTGCAACCATTGTAAAAGACGAACCCCTGAAAGTCGGAAAATATGATTTTCACAATTATGACGGCGGTTATTTAAACGACATCACCGTATATGAGGCTCTTAAAAAAAGCCGTAACACGATTGCCGTAAAAATACTTCAAATGGTGGGCGTAAAACCTTTTAAACGCCTGCTTGAAAAAATCCTCGACGAAGACCTGTCCCAGCGAGTTCCCAATGAAGCGGGTGTTGCCCTGGGAACCCCAAGTTTTACACCGATTGAAGTTGCTACCTTGTACAGTGTACTGATAAATAATGGCAGATCGGTTAACCCTGTTACCATGCTTCGGGTAGAAGATTCCCAGGGGCATATTTTATGGACAAATGAAGAAACCCCTAAAGAAAAACAAATTTTAAAATCAGATTCCGCCTACATCATTGTACAAATGCTCACCTCTGTTTTTGAAAAAGAAGGAACATCGGGCTGGGTTGCCGATTACAAAAAAAAGAACCCTGATACGCTAAACTTTGAAATTGCCGGTAAAACAGGTACAACTTCAGATCACAAAGACGCCTGGTTTGCCGGTTTAACTTCAGACGAAGTGAGCATTGTCTGGATTGGCAGCGACATGAACGCCCCCCTTGGCAATGACAAATCCGGCGGATCCATTTGTTCTCCGGTCTGGATCGAATACATACAAAATACAAAAAAAGATCTGCCGCCTGAACCGTTTAAAGTCAACTATACATTAGAAAATATAACTCATGAAAACTTTTGTTTACAATCCGGCGGCGTACCCCACGACAAAGAATCATGCCCAAACACAGTTAAGAACCAAAGTTTTTTAACCGGAACCGAACCTGATTTTTTCTGCCCCATACACAAATAAAACTATATAGTAAAATCATTTAGATTATCAGGCATTTAAATACCAACAAGAATAGAAAATTAAATATGATTTTTGGCAGCCAAATGTTATTTGTTATAAATATTTTCATACGAAATTAATGATAACAAGAACAAATGAATTTCATAAAAATTGCTTACTTCTCTTTAGCTATAAACTGCAAATTTCTTTTTAAACCTTTTATGCCTGTTCGTTCATAGGCTGTTTCTTTTAAAGATAAATTCTCAAAATCTGCATTCATAACATTTAGAGATATTTCGCTTACTTTAAAATCATCTGCATTTGTCGTCAGCGGCTTTACATTATACGGGCAAACATCCTGACAGATGTCGCAACCGAAAACCGAGGTCATTTTTTTAAAGTCAGCCTGGATAATTTCAAGCCTGTTTTCAATGCTCCAATAACTGTAGCAGCGTTGCGAATTTAAATAACCGCTGCCGTCAAGAGCGCCGCCAGGACAAGCTTTTACGCATTTTTCACATGAACCGCAAAACTTGTCGATGTTTGTCTGGTAGTCGTAGATACCTTCTTTTTTAATTTCGGGTAAATCTGTCCATTTATTTACATACAAGGTAGATAGTGACTGTTCAAATAAAATAAAGGCAAGAAAAAAATAACTTCCCAAACGGGGATCGATGAGCATGGCATTTTTACCGATAAACCCCAAACCAGAAAGGGCTCCATAATAACGTTCCGGCAAGGGAGTCGTATCGCATACGATTCTACCCGCCTTTATTCCTGAAATGGAATTGATGATTTCCAGTTTTTCACGTACAACAAGATGATAATCTCGGCCCAGAGCATATTTGGCAACATTGTATTTTCTGGTTTCGACGGGTTCATTTGATTTTTTATTATTATATAAATATGGTAGTGAAAAAACTGCGATGGTTTGAACCGGCTGATATATTTTTTTTACAGAAAATCGGGATTGAACATTTTCAAGGTATTTCATGCCCGCATGAAAACCTTTTTTTAAATATTCACGATATTTATTTTGCCAACTTTTATCAGGGTCGACGGCAGAAATAAATTTTACGTTAGAAAAGCCAAGCTCCAAAGCTTGTTGGCGTATTTGATGTATATCCTGCTGCGTGAATGTATTTTCTTCTGCTATATTATCCATTAGAATCTACATTTCAATTTGCTTTTAAACGAACTTGCTGCGTGTGCCAATATATGATTTTTTCCGGGGTTGTGGAAGCTCTTCGTTACATATTGAAACAACCCCGAAAAAAAAGAAAAAACCTTCTATGTTTAAAAATAGTCTGGTAATAAAGAGTTTAGTTTATTACGAATATCTCGTGGTCTTTTTTCAGAAGCCGTCATGATACCAAATTTTACACTGCCTTTAAATGCGGATGGTTTTTCACCGCGTGCGATAAATAGCGGCATGGAATCCTGAATGATTTTTTTAGCTCCCGTCGTGTTTTTAGTTACGGTTTTCATGATCTCGTCAGCAGTAACCGCTTCTTCCGATTCACGCCATGAATCGTAGTCCGTCGACATACAAACCATTTGGTATGACATTTCCAGTTCACGGGCAAGTTTTGCTTCTGGTAAAACCGTCATGTTGATGATTCCCGCGCCCCAGGTTCGATAAAGCTTCGATTCAGCGCGTGTTGAAAAGGAAGGTCCTTCCATGCAAATCAACGTTTCATTTTTATGAAGTTTAATGCCTTCTTTGACAATTACTCCGGAAAGCAATTCAGCCAGAGATGCGTCAAAAGGGTCGCCGAAAGAAACGTGAACCACAATTCCTTCATTGTAAAACGTGTCGTCTCTGTGTCTGGTTCGATCGATCACCTGCGACGGTAATACAAAATCTCCAGGCGCAATTTCTTCTTTTAAAGAGCCCACAGAAGAAAACGCAATGATTTCTTCAACGCCGATCATTTTAAGCGCCGCCATATTTGCCTTTTGAGGAATGTTTGTCGGAGATATCGAGTGACCTTTACCGTGGCGAGGTAAAAACGCTACACGGTAGCCGTCCCATTCACAGATGGTGATTTCATCTGAAGGCTTGCCCCAGGCTGTGTCGGGGTAAATGGTTTCCACCAGTTTAAAACCCTCAATATCATATAGTCCTGTTCCGCCAATAATAGCTAAGTTTGCTTTTTTCATATTTTCCTGTCCTTTTACTTACTTAATTCCAACGCTAATTCTGTCAATAAACGTACGCCAAATCCTGTGGCGACAGCAGGGTAAACGTTAAACCCTTTTTTAATATCCGCTATCCCGGCTATGTCAAGGTGAGCCCATGGGGTACTTTTATCTACAAATACAGACAGAAAACTTGCCGCGCTGGATGCACCTCCCCAACGATCGCCAATGTTGTTATAATCGGCAATGTCAGATTTCATTTGCGCAAGGTATAATGGCCCCATGGGAAGCTGCCAGATTGGTTCAAGCGATTTAGCCGACACATGCGATAACGTATCTCTTAAAAAAGCATGATCGCTGAAAAGACCGGCGTAATAACTGCCCAAAGCGACCATACAGGCTCCGGTTAATGTTGCCAGATCTACCATGAAATCCGGTTTATAATTTTTATCAACATAAGACAAAACATCGCCAAGAATTAAACGACCTTCGGCATCTGTATTTTGCACTTCAATGGTTTTTCCATTATAGGCAGTGTAAACGTCCCCCGGTTTAATCGCGGCGCCGTCTGGCATATTTTCAGCCAGACCAATGGCAGCAACCACCTTTATATTTAACTTCATTTCGGCAACCGCGGCTATGGCGTGAATACTCGCTGCAGCTCCCGACATGTCATATTTCATTTCGTGCATATCAGATGACGGTTTTATGGAAATTCCGCCCGTATCAAAAGTAACACCCTTGCCGACAAACGCAAGTGTTTTTAATTTTGATGCCGACTTTGATGGCGTGTATTCCAATACGATCATTCGCGGGGGTATCACAGATCCTTTGCCGACAGAAACAATTCCATTAGCGCTCATTTTTTCAAGTTCAGCTCGGTTAAAAACTTTCATTTTCAATCCAAACTTTGCCGCCATTGCCCTGGCTCTTTTTTCCATGGTTTCCGGAGTGATGTAATTTGCCGGTAACGATTGTACCTGACGCATGCCGTTGATGTGATTGATCAATCGACTGTATGGCTCTTGTATAACATCCCAGATTTTTTTATTTTCGCCGGAAACGTTAAAATTTACCGAAGTTAATTTTATACCTTCTGATTCAGGCTTGCTTTTCAAGAAATCAACCGGAAATGCCGCAACGCCAAAGGCTGTAATTGCCAAACGGGCAATTTTATCAACCGCAATTTTTTTTAATATTTTTTCATCAAAGTCAACAGTAACCGAGACAAAACTTTTGGCGGCGTCTTTGGCTATGCTGATCAAAGCAAGTCCCAGAACATCAACGGTTAAATCATCGAGAGCTCCAACGCCTGCAAACCATGTTTTTTCTGATTTAACAACTTCGCCGGCTCCCGCCGCAAAAAACGGAAACTGTTTTAATATCGGCGCTTCGCTGTCATTTTTTTTCTTGTCATCTGATTTTTCTGATGCAAGAAATTTTATTATAATTTCAGATTTTTCGCTTTTGTCGATTCCCGCGCCAAATGCAATGTTGTGCGAAGGGTATTTTAATAAACTGTCGATGGATTTTTTTTCTGTTTTTAATTTTTTTGTTTTATCTGCCATGATGCAAACTTTGCTTTTAAATCATGTCATCAAGTATTTTAATTTTGCATGCAGCCGGTTTATTGGCAGACAAAATATCGTTTGTGTCGACTGCAACCGAATGATTCGAGATGGTTTGATGGTTCGTAACTACGAATGTTGCGGAAGTATTATTTTTAATTCGTCTTTTAATCGATTTTCCAGAACGCTGATGATGTCGAGATTTTGCTCAATGATTTCATGAATCCGCGAACCAATGATAAAACCGTCGGTCGCTTCAATGGCTTCCAGAGCATGTGCCGCGCTTCGTATTCCAAACCCCGTTAAAACAGGAACTTTTGTTTTTTTTCGCACTTGCGCTATAATTGGCTTCCAGGGTTTTAAACTAAAGTCATTTTTGCCCTGACCGGTTACGCCTTTTGTAGATACAAAATATAAAAATCCGGAAGCCTGCCGGCATATTTTATTTAAACGATCTGCGGTTGTGGTGGGCGTGATAAAATCAATCCACGACAATTTCGATAACAGGGGCTGAAGATTTTCACGTTTTATCAGACGATCTTTTTCTTCAAAAGGAATATCCGGTATTACAACGCCCACCACATTTAGTTTGATCAATCTGGAAAATATCTTCTGAAATCCCGTTTGATAAAACAAATTGGCATAGCCCATCACCAGAAAAGGAAAATCAGGATGAGCCTTGTGAATGTCGGTTAAAAATGTAAAAAAACGTTCCATGGTAAACTTTGAATTTGATTTTAAAGGCTTCTCCGGCGATAAAACCCTTTTAAAAGCCCTTTGAAGCACCGGGCCGTCAGCGACAGGATCGGTAAAAGGAAGTCCAATTTCAATGGTGTCTGCGCCTGAATTTATTAACAAAGAAACCAGCTTTTTTGATACCTCCCAATCCGGGTCGGCGACCGCTAAATATGGAACAAAGGCATAACCCTTGCCGGATATGGCTTTATGTAAATGAATTTCAAGCGGAGTCTGGTTCATATTGCCAAATTTCATTTTTGTCTATGACCGTCATCTGTTTTCATATATTTTGTTAATTTGGCAGCTTTTTTCGAAAAAATCGCGGGGGTCATCAGGTACCATGTACCTGAATGAGGGGGCGACTGCCCCCTGTTTAAAAAATGATGTAAAAATCTTAAAACGAAATCTGTGATCTCAAGGCAATGACAAAAGCATCAGCAACACCGGGATCTGTACCAGGATTTACGACATATTGAAAATCAGGTTGAAGCGAAACCCAGGGGGTTGCCTGAATCTTGTAAGTCAATTCAATGGCCGTTTCTTGTATATCCGTCGGCGTACCTGCTGTGCTCATAAGATCCTGAAAAGCTTTTGTATGGATCACGGTGGTTGCGCCAATTCCAAATTCATCGTCATCTCTAGCCCATATTTTTCCTGACAAATGAATTCCTTCGGCAATATTGTAGCCAATCTGGTAAACAAGAGGGTTTGCCATACCTGCGCGTACAAATAATGAAAAATTTTCTCCGATTGATTTGTCAAACAACAGGTAAATTCCATAGCCGGTATTGTTGGCATTGGATAAATCCGTCACTGGTTTTGTATAAAACCAGCTCCCTGCTGCAATTTTAATATTGTTTTCAACATAATAACCGATTTCTCCAATGAGTAAAAAACCGCCGTAAAATGTAAAATCATAAATGGAAGACCATGGTTTTGAAGGATTGCCGGCAACGGCATTATAACCGCCAAAATCGATATAAAAACCATCTACGGGCTCAACCTTTAGTCTTGCAGCAACCGATGTGCTTGGAAAAATGGAAGGCCCATTATCTCCTGTCTGAGACATATCTGCCCCAATTCCAAATGAACTATTAAAAAAAAGACCAGCAGGATCATTAGCGTAAAACTCACTGTTTAAGTCATGTAATCCAAGCAGCAGTGAAATTTTTTTATTAAATAACGATTGCTGCAGCCAGAACTGGTAAAGTTTAAAGTAGTTCATTCCGGTTTCAATGTTGCTGGTCGCCTGTAAATCGCCGACAAGTGCAGAAGGCGACTGTCCATGACCGCCAATTCCATAAACAAATATTTGACCTCCTGACCAACCCACCAGCTTTTCCATATCCATATCGAGCGTAAGATCCAGATTTCCCAGAACGACATAACCCTGCGATAATCCGCCAATGGTGTTAAAATCGCTTTCCGCGGAATAAACGATTTCAAAATTTACACCTTTATCAACCATCGCCTTGCGCGCGCCAAACCAGCCTCCTGTTAAATAATTATCCGAGACTTTATCGGAAACTTCTTTGACATCTGAATTTAAATTTTCTTTGGGTATTGTATCTTGTTTTGTATCATTATTTTCTTTGGAAGTCAAATCTTGTTCAGTTTCTTTATTTTCTTCAGGAGTTACTTTTTCATCACCGGTATTGTTTTTATTTTGAACTTCATTTGTTTCCGGCATTGAATTTTCTTGAGATTTATCAACTGCTGAATTTTTTTCATTTTCGGGTACAATATTTTTTTCAGGTGAATTATTTTGTGGTAGTGAATTTATGTCGGGCTCTTTATTCTCCGGATTAACATTTGCTGCATCATTGATAAGCGGCTGCAAAGGTTTCTGTGGTGAAATGTTGTTTTTAATTGCATCCGTTTTTTGAGGTACCGCAGGTTTTAATGGAGCTGTTCTTTTTTTATAAACCCTTTTCTGGGGATATTTGTAGTTTTTATATTTTTTTTTATTTTGAGGAGTTTTTTGATTTTTCTTATACTTTTTTAATGCTTTCTTTGGTTTAGACGTTTTATTTTTTTTTTCAGCAGCAGGTCTTTTTTTTTGAACTTTCCTTTTTTCAGGATAGGTATATTTTTTTTGAACATCATTATCTGGATCAGCTTGAACAAGATAGTTTGTTTCCAAGTTTTTATTTTCAATGATTCTTTCTTGAGAAAAAACAGAAAAGTTAAATACAAATATAATAAAAATGAGCCATATGTTTTTTTTATTTATAAATATTTTATTTATATTATTCATAACTTATCTGTTATTTTATAGTTTCGATACAATCCCGCTACCAATGTCATGTTATAAAATGGTTTTATATCTTCAAATATATTTATTGAATATATTTTACCAAGAACTAGCCAATCCACAAATTTACAAGATCGCATGGATTAAAAATGATGTCTTGCTTCTAAATTTTTATTATCGGCCATTGAAAATTTCAACTTGACGCTGTTGTACTTTTCTATTCAATGAATTTAAAATGAATAAATTGATCCATAAATTTTTACAATTTATTTTTTTTATCCATGCAGCCGTTTTTATTTTTGCCGGATTTTCCAGCGCTTCACACAATCATCATAAAATAAAAAGTGATAACAAGCTCCATAAAGATTGTCAAATCTGCATTTTTTCTTTAAATAATTTTACTGATGATTCTCGTCCTCCACGAATTAATAAAAAATTACTTCCTTGTGAGATATTTGTTTTCCATACAATTAATATAATCAATTATCCGCTTATTTACACAAATAATCAGCCGCATGCGCCTCCTTTAGTAATGGTATGAGAAAGGCTCGTTGGCGCTTTGAATTCTCATTTAACAACCCTTAAAATTTACCTATGAATTTTGTGCCAGGCACAGAACGTTTACAGGTTAAATAATTTTCATCATTTACTTAAAGGAGATTTATTTATGAAGTTATATTTTTCATTATTTAAAAATTTAGCTGTAATTACAGGCTGTATATTATTTTCAACAGAAGTGTTGCTGCCGCAGGATACAGGCAGTAATAACATGCAAGAAAAACCTGCTGCATTTTCTAAATTTATTCCTGATATTTCGCTCAACGCTGATTTTTCAGGAGCTTATAGAGACCTGAAACAGCCGACATATGATGTGCTGGCGTTGCCGGGATATACAGTCAGCGGAGATAATCAGGGAACGTTAAATCAAAAAAGTGGATTTAACTTTAATTATGCAGAACTTACTTTGTATTCTGCTGTAGATCCGTTTTTTGATTTATTTACTGCCTTTCATTTAACAGAAGCAACATTTGAAATTGAAGAAGCCTATGTTCGAACTCTTTCGCTTCCGTTTAATATTCAACTTAAGGCAGGAAAATTTTTCAGCAGCTTTGGTCGTTTAAACGAACAACATCCTCATTCATGGGATTTTTCCGATCAACCGCTGGTGTATTTTTCGTTTTTGGGAGCTGAACATTTAAAAGAAAAAGGCGCACAACTGACATGGCTTGCACCTGTCTCGTTTTATTTGATGGGCGGCGCTGAGGTATTAACCGGAGATAATCCGATGAGTTTTGGAGTTAATGGTTTTTCAGATCCTGCGGCAAAACATATCGTTGAAAACGGCTTGTTTCCTGAATTATACATCGGTTATATAAAATCTTCTTTTGACATTGAAAATCTGGTTATTTTGCTCGGAGTTTCAGGAGCACAGGGAAGTAAACGAATCGATTTCGGAATTACTAATCAGGATGGATATGCCGTTTACGGAATATCCCGTCTTTTAGCCGCTGATTTAACGGTTAAATGGCTTATAGATTCATATCGATATTTATCATGGCAAAGCGAGTTTTTGTACCGAAATACAATCGGCGATGAATATTTTAGTTCAGGCACAACAGCAAAACTTGTTCAAAATCAGTCAGGATTTTATTCACAAATTGTTTTTCGATTTGCCCAGCAATGGAAAGCCGGTATAAGATATGATCTTATGCAAATGAATAATGTTACTGCCAATTCTCAAAAAAACAATCTTCCGGAGAATCTTCCGCGTTATACGGTAATGATTGAATTTTCGCCGTCAGAGTTCAGCAGCTTCCGGCTTCAATATAACCACGACCGTTCAATGTACAACGGGTTAAGCCCCGTTGTCAACAACCAGGTAACCATGGATGCCAATTTTAACATTGGAACTCATGGCGCTCATAAATTTTAAACAGGAGACTAAAATGAAAAAAACATTAATTCAATTAACACTGGCAACGCTGGTAACATTAACTTCGGCATCAACGCATGCACAAAAATTAAAAGTCATTGCAGCCTACCCCTATATCGCCTCGATTACACAGGAAATTGCCGGTAATTCAGTTGATATCGAATCTCTTGCAAATGCTAAATGGGATCCGCACTTTATCACTGCTCGCCCGTCTTTCATTGCAAAACTTAGAAATGCAGATTTATTGATCACAAATGGCGCAGAACTTGAAATTGGTTGGATACCTCCATTGGTAAATCAGGCTAAAAATTTAAAACTTGGCGGTGATGGAACTCTTGACCTGTCACGTTATGTCGACCTCCAGGAAATTCCGCAGGAAATATCTCGTAAAATGGGAGATGTTCATCCTTCAGGAAATCCTCATTTTCATCTTGACCCTTATAATGTTATACCAATCGCCAAGGCAATATCCAGCCGATTGATAAAGCTCGACTCCGCAAATACCGCAAATTACGAACACGGATTAAAAATATTTTTACAAAAATGGAATGAACATCTTCAAAATTGGGAAAAATCCATGGCTTCTTTAAAAGGTCAAAATGTAGTGCAATACCATAATTTGTTTCATTATTTTCTACACAGATTTCAAATCTCATCGGTTGCTACGGTTGAAAGACTACCAGGAATTCCGCCGACTGCTGAACATATGATTGATCTTGAAAAACAAATTAAAAATAACCATGTAAATATAGTTATCCAGGATATTTATCATCCTGATAACGCGGCAAAAATAATTACCCAAAAGCTAGGTTTAAAACTGGTTTATCTTCCGCATGATGTTGGAGCTGCCTCTCATACCGAAAATATTTTTGCATTATTTGATGAAATTGTGAGGTTGATGACCCATGATTGATATACTAGTATCGGCGTTTTTTCTTTCGGTGATCTTACTTGGTATCCATTCGTATTTTGGAATTGAGATTATTAAAAGAGGAATTATTTTTACAGATTTGGCTATCGGACAAATGGCAGCGCTTGGCGCAGCTGTAGCCCTTCGTTTTTTTGACGGTCAATACGTTTACCTTGTATCGCTTGCATTTGCATTAAGCGGTGGACTGGCAATTGCAATGGTTTCTAGGCGCGCTAAAAACCATGAAGCTTTTATAGGTTTAATGTATGCGCTGGGAATTTCAGGAGTTTACCTGTTGTTATCAACTTCGGCTCATGGCATGGAAGACATAGAAAAACTTCTTGCTGCCGATATTCTTTTTACTCCGGTTAAAGAAGTCGTAAAAACATCAATTCTTTATGGAATTCTCGGTATCGTGATTTTTTACTTTCATAGAAAAACAACCGGAACGCTCCGTGAAATTCTATTTTTTATAACTTTTTCGCTTACCGTAACAAGTTCAGTTAAACTTGCCGGAGTGTTGGTGGTTTTTGCCTTACTGGTTGGGCCGGCTCTTGCAGCTTCCACAATTTCATCAAGTACAAATGACAAATGGCAACTTGGTAAGGCCTGGATAATCGGTATAATTGTAAACATCTCTGCCATCGCTCTATCGTATAAGTTTGACCTTCCAACGGGTTATACAATTGTTTTTGCTCACGCAAGCATAGCGATGATATCGTTTACTTTCCATATAAACTAACCCGATGATTTGGGCGATTACACTGGCATAAATTTTGCCGGTGTTCTCGCCTGAGTTAAAAAAGCTAACTCGGATATTTCGACTCAATATAAATGAAATTGACAGAGCGTATCCACTTAGATTGTTTATTTTATCATGCTTTCAAATGAAGAAAAAGAAGAGTTTACGCAAAAACTTAAAAAACTGGAAAATGAACAATCAGGATTACGTAATTCTTTAAATATAAAAGATAAAAAAAATGAGGATGAAAATATTTCAGAAAGATACAGCGCTTTAAATAAGGTTTATGAATTTATTTTTATGATTATTTTGATGTCGTTTACAGGTTACTTTGTAGCCAGGTACACAAATACTTTACCATGGAGCATGATCGGTATCAGCATAACAGGTTTTATTTACGCCTTTTACAGACTTTACAAATCTGTTTCAAAATAAAAATTCCATGAGTTTTAATCAAACTTATAATTCAAATGCAAAAATCAATCTTGGTTTAACAATTCCTTTTCGCTATGAAAATGGATATCACCACATCGTTAGTCTTTTTTCATGCATTGACACTTGTGATGTAATGCAGATTTCCATTGTACAAGCACAAAGTAATTCATTCTCATTGAGCTGGGAAAACAACCTTCCACCTATATTAAACGATGAAGGTACTAACCGCGTTTTTGGTAATGATTATAAACATAACCTGATCTATAAAGCCTATGAATGGACTTTTTTATTTTTAAGAGAACACGGTGTTACAACACCGCCATTCAAATGTCACGTTCATATAATAAAAAAGATCCCTTCTCCCGCAGGTCTTGGAGGAGGAAGCTCAAATGCCGCCGTCATGATTCGTGCAATAATTGATTTTTTACAAATCTCAAGTTCACCCATGGACTCCTCCATACGAAAAAAAATTGAATTTGAAATTGAAAAACAAAGCCTGAAACTTGGTTCAGATATTCCGTTTTTTTTACGAGATCCCTATCAAAAACAAACTGCATTGATCAGTGGAACTGGTGAGATATTAAAAAAATTACCTTCAATACATTTATCAGGAATCATGGCGATACCTCAATTCGGCTTTTCAACAAAGCAAATGTACCAATCGATGGATAAGCCCATTTCTCATATTACACGTGACGATATTATAGACATAGCCTCTAAATCCGAGTCCAAGAATACAGCAACACGCCCAAAAAAGACTTTACACGATGATAATTCATTAACTTGTAACCTGTATTCAATTCAAAACATTCATGACGATTTTATGAATCTACATGATTGGTTAGTAAGTGATGATGATTTGGAGACTGCTTCCAAAAACGATAAATCACTTGAGAAATTGATACGTTTAGAAGAAGAGAGAACGTATTTTCTAAATAATGAATTTATTGGAATAAGTAAAAAATTATTTCCTGATAAATACATTGAAATTGAAAAAATACGTAAACAAGCAATTGTAAAATTATCTCAAAACCTTCTAAAAAAGAACATAGATGGAAAACTGATAAGCTCCATGAGCGGATCAGGATCCGCTATTTATGCCGGTATAACCGGAAAAAATGGATTAACTTCGGAGTTTCAAAAAAAACTGGATTTATCCGTTTCATCCCTTCAGGTTGAACATCCTGAAGTATATTGGTTTAAATTTTCTACATTGACATAAATTGGGCCGTCGCCAAGCGGTAAGGCATCAGGTTTTGATCCTGACATGCGGAGGTTCGATCCCTCCCGGCCCAGCAAATAAAAGATACAATATATGACAGAAACAATATCCAATAGTGTACATGCATTGATACTGGCAGCCGGTAAGGGGACCAGAATGAATAGCGAACTGCCAAAAGTTTTACATGAACTGGCAAATAAACCCATGATTGAATATGTTTTAGAAGCTACCCTGAAATCAGGTATTCAACATATCACCGTAGTGGTTGGGCATCAAAAAGATAAAGTCGAAAATACTGTTAAGTTATGGAATAAGAGTCATAGTAACGTAAAAATAAACTTTCACACACAGGAACAACAGCTTGGAACAGGTCATGCAGTGTTGACTGCCGAAAAAACGCTTAAAAATTCGGGTAAATATTTAATTGTTTTACTTGGCGATGTACCTTTAATACGGCCTGAAACAATTAGCGAATGTTTTCATGAAATCATAAAAAATGATGCGTCCATGTTAGTGATCACAACAACCCTTGATGATCCTGCAGGATATGGCAGAATCATTCACAATGAAAAAAATGAAATTTGTGATATTCGTGAAGAAAAAGAAGCAACCGAAGAAGAAAAACAAATTAACGAAATAAATACAGGTGTTTTTTTATTTAAATCAAGCGCACTGTGGAAATATATCCATATGTTAAACAGCAATAATTCTAAAAATGAATATTATCTGACCGACATGGTTAAAAGTATGATTGCAAACCATGAAAAAGTAATTACATATTTATCTAAAGAGAATATTCAATTCCAGGGTATAAACTCTCCAGATCAATTAAAATCTCTTGAAAAAGCAATAGGAGTATCTGTATGAACAATGTAATGCTTAAAGTATTTTCAGGGTCATCAAATATACCTTTAGCAGAAAAAATCACCCATTATATGGGGATTGAATTGGGTAAAATTGATTTAAAAAGATTTAGTGATGGAGAAATCTCTGTAAAAATAGCTGAAAATGTACGAGGATCAGATGTTTTTTTAATTCAATCCACCAGCAACCCTGCCAATGACCACATCATTGAACTATTATTAATATTAGATGCCTTTAGAAGAGCCTCAGCAAGACGTATCACCGTGGTTACTCCTTATTTTGGCTATGCAAGGCAAGATCGAAAAGTAGAACCACGTGTACCTATTTCGGCGAAGGTTGTCGCAAAAATTCTGGAAAATACCGGAACAAACCGATTATTAGCTATGGATTTACATGCCGACCAGATTCAGGGTTTTTTTGATATTCCTGTTGATCACCTTTTTGCTGCGCCGGTTTTAATTGACCATTTTAAAAATGAAAACATGGAAAATGTTGTCATTGTTTCGCCTGATTCAGGCGGCGCTGAACGAGCTCGTTTTTTTGCAAAGCACTTAAACTGTGGTTTAGCGGTTATAGACAAAAGACGTGAAAAAGCAAATGAAGCTGAAGTGATGAACATCATTGGAAATGTCGATGGGAAAAAATGTATCATGGTTGATGATATGATTGATACGGCAGGAACTATTTCAAAAGGCGCTCAGGCGTTGAAAGATTTTGGAGCAATCGAAGTTCGAGCAGTTTCAACTCATGGGGTACTATCGGGACCAGCCTGCCAGAGACTAGATGAAGCCCCTATCGATGAAATACTTTTGACAGACTCGATAAACATACCACAGGAAAAACGCTTAAAAAAGATGAAAATTCTGTCTGTGGCATCGTTGATCGGCGAAGCTATCTTGCGAATTCATGATGAGCGTTCTGTAAGTAATTTATTTGTTTAATATTATCATTTAAAGAGGAGTTAAAATGAAGGAAATAATTATTGAGGCACAGAAAAGAGAAGTAAACGAGAAACCATCTGCAATTCGAAGACAAGGTATGATTCCAGCTGTAATTTACAACCATGGAAATACGCAACTTTTAAAGGTAAATGAAAAAAATATTCAAAAAATTTTTTCATCTGGAGTATCCGAGTCTACATTGCTTGATATTGAAGTTGGCGGTAAAAAAGAAAAATCTTTTATTAAAGATTATCAGGTCGATCCGGTATCAAATCGAATTCTACATATGGATTTTTTTAGAATCACTGCCGGTGAAAAGATTAAAACCCACATTCCAATTCACCTGGAAGGTAAATCTATTGGTGAAAAAGAAGGGGGTATACTTGAAGTATTTTTACATGATGTAGAAGTAGAAATTTTACCAAAAGACCTTGTTGCTGCAATAAATGTTGATATCAGTGAAATTAAAATCGGCGGAGGAATTCATGTTAATGATCTGGTACTTCCTCCAAGCGGAAGGGTTCTTGTTGAAGGAAACCCGATTGTATTTCACATAGCATTACCGGCAAAAGTTAAATCTGAAGATGAAACATCTACTGATACAAAAGAGGCCGCTGCAACAACATAATCAAAAAGGAATAAAATTTGAGTTCTAACATGAAGTTAATCATCGGCCTCGGCAACCCCGGGGACCGATATATGAACAACAGAAGGAACATTGGTTTTAAAATTGTAGATGTTTTAGCAAATAATACAAGCATACAAATTAAAACTAAAAAGAAAAAATCGTTATTGGGAACCGGTGAATTTGAAAAACATGAAATTGTACTATTAAAACCGCAGACATTTATGGATTTAAGCGGTGAAGCTGTTTTATACATCGCCTCTTTTTTAAGAATTCCCGTAAGCAGAATCATTGTAATTCATGATGACTATTCTCTTCCATATGGAGATGTTCAGGTTGCTCTTGGGCAAAGTAATATAAAACACATTGGAATCGACTCTATCACATTGGCTTTAAAATCGGATAAATACGTACGCATCAGGATTGGTATTGCACCACAGGGACGTACGTTTAGTCTTGATACTGACGGATTTCAGTCCATTACCAATTATCTTGAAACCGATTTTACTTTAGATGAAAATATGCGCATCATCGAAGTCATCAATGATGCTGAAGCAGCTTTAAGATCGATTTTAACACAGGATATTAATGATGTCCTTTCGCGATACAAGCTTGGAACAACTACGAAACAAAGTAAAACTTAACGTTTGCGATGTTGAACAAGTTTGGAATAAAAACTGGATAGTCGCCTGCTCTGGCGGCGCAGACTCAATACTTGCACTAAATATACTTGTTGGTATACATAAAATCCATCCAGTTCCAGGTAGAAAATTAATTATATACTTTCTGGATCATGGTGACCAGGACATAGAAAATACCAATAAAAGAAACCTGTTAATTTTATCAAACATAAATGAAATAAAAAAATCATTTACCGACTTAAATCTCGTGTATCTGCCATACTACAGAGACATGAATAAAATATGCCATAAAATAAAAGGGAACTTTGAATTTACTTCATCTCGTATACGATATAAACACCTTAAACAGGCTTATATAAAAAATCAAGGCTCCGTAATTGTTACCGGCCATAATATGAGCGATTGGATGGAAACTATTGTGATGAGAATGAACAGAGGAACTTCGATTGAAAATATTTATCCATTTTTACCAAATGAAATTATTCAAGGTATACATTATTTTCGACCTTTGATATTACTTAGCTCTGAAGAAATTAGATCAATTTGTATAGATCATTTTTTCAAATTTTGGAATGACCCCTCTAATTTTACCGGATCAAATACAAGATCTAAAATTAGAAAAAATTTTTCAATTGTAAATCCAGATGGATTCAGACTAACAACGCAAAATTTTATAAAATCAAAACTTCAGTACATTCACTCTATAAATTTTATTCGTGATCAGATGATTAAAAATATTTATACGATTTCACATGGTCATGAATATCGAATCGAATGGAGTTTTTTTTTAAATCTTGATATAGAATATAAAAAATATCTTTTTGAGATCATTTTAAAAGATTTAAGTCTATGGCCTATATCATTTAATTTGAAAAATTCATTAAATACAATTCCTTTTCGATACAAATATTGGTTCATTGAAAAGGAAAACTGGTCCAATAAAATTTATATTATATTCAGAAAAGGCCGTAATCGATTATTAAATATCAAAAGTACACAGTATAATATAAATTTATATTCCACAATCAAAAGCAGTACAATAACGAAAAAATATTTTATCAAATTATCGTTTGGAAAAAAAATTGTTAAAAAAATACTTTCAGAAAAACAATTGTCCAATCGACAAAAACAATCTCTTGATTTAGTTATTAATAAAAAAAACCATCTTGAAATTATGTACATACCTTTATCGTGTTTTGGTTTAAAAGATATTACTTCAATAGATTTTATAACTACTTAGAAATTTCTTCACGATATAAGCTATGTAAATCTTCAAAATATTTTTTTACATCAATGATTGAAAATTCTTTATTATCTGTATCAAGTAAAGACATACGTCCATTTGCAAAAACAAGTTGAACTTGCGCATGAAGCTCCTTACTTATATAAATTCTGTCAGGACTCGGAGTTCTATGCAAAGTTACTACCTGATGTTTATTTAAATAACCATACGACATATTAAAATTAACATGACCGGTTATACTCATTTTCTCCTTCACTTCTTCCGCTTTTTTAGAGAAGAATTTACTTTTCTCAATTAAATACAATTTGTTAAATGATATCACTTTAATTTTAAAATTAGAATTAGATGAATAATTTCCAGATAAATCACAGGGATATTTAATATTTTGAGAAAAAAAATCATATTTACCAATTTTTTTGGAAATTAATGACAAATAATCAATTAATAAATTAGTATCCGAAAATGTTATCAGCGCAAAAAACCTTACTTTATTCATATCATCTATACCTTTTATCTAACATTTCTTTTAAAACAACCTTGATCCTTGATCGTATAAGTAAATTATCATGGTTCATCGACAAATTATACAGATCCGGTATTGAAGAAGCATCATCAATCATCTCAATTGAGTATAATGCGGCACACTGAACTGAAAATTTTTCTGTTTTGTTCGATAATAACAATAATATATTAGGAATAGCTTTTTTATACTTGAAGCCGGCAAGAGCCATGACTGCCTCTTCTCTTATTTTTTCATTTTGATGCGAGAGTTTTTCAAGAATTAAATCATAACCGTTAATGTCAGCAAGTTTGCCGGAAACATAAATTGCCCAAATTAAAATATTGATGTCTGTTTCGTCTTTAAGAATTCGATTTAACCCGGTCATTAGACCAGAGTTATTTAAAGAAAGCAATGTTTTTATTTCCAAAATTTTCAATTCATTATCAGTTTCCTGTGCCAGTTGACGCGAAATAAAATAAGCAGAATTAACACTATTGTATTCATTTATCGATAAAAGTGCAGCTTTTCTGACTGCGGTATCAGAGTCAGATAAAACTTCTAAAAGTGAATTATACGCAGCAGGCGGCTTCAACTTTCCAAGTACGTTGGCCGCAAGTATTCTTGCTTCATTACTTGAATCTGAGCGGAGTATACGAATGTAATATGGAATTGCATCCTGTGAATTTAAAACTTCCAGGGTGCGAATTACATAATATCTGACAGATTTGTTTTTATCTGCAAGTAGCTGAAGCAAGATTGGAAGGGTTCTATCATCCTTTAGGTAAAAAAGTGAATCAATGGCATAAGTTCGTTCAACCGGATTTGAAGATTCAGCAAGTTTTAAAACTATCGGAAAAAATCTGTCATCTTTAATATTAATCATCGCTTCATTTGCGGCTTTACGAACTTCCAACAGCGGGTATGCAACTAAAGTACTTGTTGGGTAAAACATTTCTTTAAGTTTCCATTGAGAGATCGAAGCAAGTATTTTCAGTAAACGATTCGTGTCTTCATCATTTTGCTGATCCTTCGACATGATCCTCCTGGTTTCTTCGTTAAGTAATAAAATATAACTTTGATAAATATTCTCACTTTGACCAAAGTACGGAAAATTAACTGTAAATCTCACAATTAAATAATTTCTTAAAATTTGATGTGGTTCCTCTCGAGCAAGAGATAAGATATTCAGCCATAACTTTTCTGGCATATTTTTAATTTTTTCAAGAAGTGTTATGATTTGTTGATCATGAAAATCCCCGCCATGCTCAAGGTTCCAAATTGCATCGGTCTCAGCAACTGGCGAGTATTTTGAGGCAACATTCTGTAAATTTTGTGCATAAATTTCACAGGGATATATCAATATCAGGCAAGCAAAGATGTTCACAATTAATAAAAATATTAAATTCAAGAACTTTATATTTTTAAATCTATATTTATATATTAAAATCATGGTTACGCTTGTTTAATTTCATCACAAACAACATTTGCAATGTGGATTTTGAGACAGTGAAATAGTTCGCCATCCTCCCTTTTCCATCAAGTATATTTTTTTTAAAAAATTATTTCCTGACAATAAATCAACGGCAAGATATGCCATCATGGATCCAATAATCCCTGGAAGCGGCGAAAGAATACCTTCTGTAGCACAGGTTGGTATTACTTCATTAACGGGGGGAGCCTCAAATAAACACCTGTAACAGGCATGTCCGGTTTTAGCTGCAATCGGGAAAACATGTCCCTGTACATTCCCTATACTCCCAATAATGGCGGGAATATTTTTCTTGATTGAAATATCAGAAACTAAAAATTTACATTGAATGTCGTCAGTACCTTCTAAAATAATATCCATCGAATCAACATACGAGTTATAATTCTCATTACTAAATCGACCAGAAATCCAGTCAACTTCCGTTTGTGGGTTCAATGATGTCAGATATTCAGCGGCAACTGCTCCTTTAAGAGCTCCGATATGTTCTGCATTGTAAAGTATTTGCCGTGACAAGTTACTTTCTTCGACAACATCAGGATCTACAAGACGTATATACCCAATCCCGGATGACACAAGGTAAGGTAAAAGTGCCGAACCAATTCCACCTGCTCCAAGAACCAGGGCTCGACTATTTTTTAATTTAATTTGAGAATTTTTACCCAGCAGTAAAATTTGTCTACTATAACGAGCAATTTCACTATTACTGAGCATGAAATGTTTAGAAAAGGCAAGGGTTCTCTAAAACATCACTTTATTATAAGTGATTGTATTTTAAATTACCCCGCCAATTTCAGTTCCGTAAAAAATATTTTAAAATCAAAAGTAAACAAAGTTAAGAACAATTCGGTTTACTTTTTCTGGTTTTTATCTAAAGCTTCATGAATTTTTTTTACAACATCTGTTATATATTCATCAGATGCTTTGTTTTTTTCACAAAATTCTACAGCTGCTTTTGCATCTGGATTTCCAAAGTCTTTTAAGTTTAAGATTGCCAGTAAAGAAGCATAAACAACACTATTATCATCATCTGTTTTAACTACTTCACTTAAAGCAGTGGTAGGCTGATTCTTGGTATCCATATTACCTAATCCGGATGCTATCGCAATCCGTACTTTTGGATTTTGATGGGACTTCATCGCTTCGATCATTGGATCAATAGCTTCTTTAGCTTTACTTGCGCCAAGATTCTGCGAAGCACTAATAACAGTAGCATCATCATCTGACTTTAGATCAACGATATAATCATTTGTAGTTTTTTTCTTCTCTGCAGCCTGAAGACCTGCAACCAATGATAGTATTAAAACAGGTAAAAGTATTTTTTTCATTCTATAATCCTCCAACATATTGATTTATCAGGAATACAATATACATTTGTATATTTTCCAAAGACATTGGATATTTCATCAATTACATCGACAAGCTTTTTTTAAAAAATACATTAATTCTAATTTGTGTAATATTCCTAATTATGCTCTACAAACTTTTAAAAATATCTTGACCACATATCAAATTTATCAATCTTCTTTATATGCTTGAAATATTTGATGGATTTATCAATGCCGTTGCTTCTGAATTTCAAATTCCTTTTAAAAAAGAGGATGACGGTGAATACTCTGCGCTCGTTGAATTTGAAGGAGGTAGACACCAAAAAGTACTGGTCTCTTTTGAAAAAGATGATCAGGGAGACCCAATGATTAATTATTATTCAGTCATTTGTAAATTAGTGGATCCCTCTCCTGAAATGTTCAGAGAAGCGCTATTGATGAATACTTCGTTAACATATGGGGCCATTGCTCTTATGGACGATGATTCTTTGATCATGCATCAAGCCACTTTTTTAAAAGATCTGGATCCGCAAAGGTTTATTAAATCTTTCTTGTATGTAGCTGCAAAAGCAGACGAATTGGAAGAACAGCTTATTGGAGAGGACCTGTCTTAATAATGACGCGAATTTCTTTCTGGGGTTCACCGGGAATTTCGGCAACCCTTCTTGAGAAAATCATTCAAAGTAAAAATATTCTGGTAGAATTTGTTGTAACACAGGAAGATAAACCACGGTCATACAGAGGTCGGCAGGATGAACCTACACCAGTTAAAACGAAAGCTGATGAATATAATATACCTGTTTTTACCCCCAAAACATTAAAAAAAAATGCAGATGATTTTTATTCCCAGATATCACAGTTTCAAGTTGACGTAAATGTTGTATTTGCCTATGGTAAAATTATTCCTGAAAGATTTTTTGACCTGCCTAAATGCGGTACAATAAACTTTCATGCCAGTTTATTGCCTAAACTGCGAGGAGCATCCCCCATTGAACACGCACTATTACATGGAGAAGATAAAACAGGCTGGACAATGCAAAAAATGGTTGAAAAACTTGATGCTGGTGATATTTTTTATACCAGAGAAGTCAATATTGCATGGGAAGATGACTTTAATTCCCTATTGGCAAAACTAATGTCAGAACTGGTTACATTTTCTCCATCTGCTATAAATCAATTTGTTTCTGGAGAGCTGGATCATAACTCACAAAATGATAAAATAGCAACACATTGCGGAAAAATCGACGCTCAAGTTGGTCAAATAAACTGGTTTTCTTCTGTATTCGATATTCGAAATCTTTCACGTGCCATGTCAAACCGCGGCGGTATTTATAGTTCGTATAATTATAAAAAATGTAAATTATTTCCTGATTTACAGGTAGACAGGGAAACTATTTTACAATCATCAATATTTAGTAAACAACCTGGCGTTATTTCAATGATTACCAAAGATCACATATGGATATCGTGCAATGACAATAAAAGTTTACCACTAAACTATATTCAACCTGAAGGAAAGAAAAAATTAACTGCATCTGAATTTATAAACGGATACCGAATTTCTGCAGGTGACAGATTTGATGCATTTTCGGAGTAAGACTTTTTTTAAAGAAGGAAAGAATGTCTATGAATAAGATAAAAAATGACTTAAAAATATACTTAACTATACTTTTAATTTTAACAACGGTTGTGATTCTCGGATCAGCTTATATTTATCACATCACTAAAACAGATTTACCTGAAATAGATAAATTAAAGGATATTGCAATTAAGCAGGTTTCTGAATTTACTAAAAATAGTTCAAACAACACTGACTGCATAAATGAAACTTTAATTCATTTAAAATCATGCGAAATTGGAGATTTTAAATGTAGAGTTATAAATAAAATATTTTTACAGCAATGCCTGATCAACACAAAAAAATCTTTGAACATTTGCAGTGAAATTCTGTCTCAACCAAAAAACGAAAATGTAAAAACATCGCGGTGGGTAACAAGCACATGTCGAAATCATAAGGAAATACATAATGTTGTTTGTTCAAATACACTTGATGCTGTTGAAGAGTTTTGTTCTTTAAGCGAGAAAAGGCGTTAAATATGAATGACGATCATCAGCTTAAAAATTTATTTGAAGGTAATAAAAGATGGGCAGAAAAGGTAAAAACAGCCGATCCTGATTTTTTTCTAAAATTATCTCGCCAACAATCGCCGAACTACCTTTGGATTGGATGTTCCGACAGCAGGGTTCCTGCAAATGAAATTGTAGGTGTCTTGCCAGGAGAAATTTTTGTACATCGAAATGTAGCCAATATTGTTGTACACACTGATTTAAATGCTCTATCTGTAATACATTATGCAGTAGATATACTAAAAGTAAATCATATCATTGTATGTGGTCATTATGGCTGCGGCGGCATTAAAGCAGCCCTGGGTAATAAAGATTTTGGACTTTTAGACAACTGGCTTAGACATATAAAAGATGTATATCGTCTTTATCAAAATGAAATTGATAATTGTACAAATGACGCTGAAAAAGAGAACATGCTTTGCGAATTCAACATAATGGAACAAGTGGCCAATGTATGTCACACCAGTATCATTCAAAACGCATGGAAAGCCGGCCATTCATTAACAATTCACGGCTGGATATACAATATCGAAGATGGAATTTTAAAAGATTTAAAGCTGGCAACTTCAAATATAAATGAAATATCATATACTCACAGGATAAATTAGCGTTAATTTAAGATTGAAACGTAGACTCCTTTTTTTTTCATGATCAATAATATAAAATATAAAATATTAAATATAAAAAACTATTAAACAGGCCGATGTTAAATTAATAAAAAATAATTAAATATGAACTTGAAAATTTTGCAATTTTATATTGATATTATAGCTCTTAAAATGATAATGAAATAATTCAATTATAAGAATTGCAAAGTGGAGTAAAAAAATGGATAATATGGCTAAAAAAGATATAGACAGTTTTCAAGAAAAAACTCTGGCCGATTTTGTAATTCAAAGACGTACTGAACCGGATATCTTTTCATGGGTTGATTCATTTTCAGAAACAATTAACTATCTCTCAAGTATTGGACATAATATGTATCGCAGAGTTATGCTTTCAGCAAACTCAAATCATGTATTAGTAGAAGATCCATTGACAAAAAAAGAAATTGAAATGATCATGATGGGTTCAAATTCATATCTTGGTTTAAATAATCATCCAAGAGTGATAAAAGCCGCAAAAGAAGCCATAGATCGATATGGCTCAGGAGCAGGTTCACCGCCGCATTTTTCTGGATACTACGATATTCATCGCAAATTAGAAACAAATCTTGCCTGGTTAAAGGGTTCCGAAGATGCCATGATATTTGCATCAGGTTATTCGACAAACGTCGGCATCTTGTCATGTTTTTTAGGGCCAAAAGATACAATCATCATAGATAAGCTCGCCCATGCATCTATTATAGATGGGGCATTGTTATCAGGAGCAAAGTTGTCTACATTTCGTCACAACGATATGAATTCTTTAGAAAGAGTATTGAGTCAAAGTCAAAAAAATACTGCAGGCGATAGACTTGTTGTTGTTGAAGGCGTGTATTCTATGGATGGCGATATCGCACCATTGCAAGATATTTACAATTTAACCAAAAAATACAATGCCAAACTAATGGTTGATGAAGCACATGCCACTGGTGTTTTAGGTAAAACTGGAAAAGGATCGCCGAACACTTCAACCTTGAAGGAAAAATTGATTTAGTGATGGGAACTTTTTCAAAATCTCTTGGCGGTGTTGGTGGTTTTGTCGCTGCACGCAAACCCATAATTGAATATTTACGATACTATTCAAGAGCTTATTTTTTTGCAGCCTCGCCTACACCGGCACAGGTAGCGGCTCAAAATGAAGGAGTGCACGTTCTAAGAGATGAACCGCAATGGCATAATCGTTTATGGGAAAACATACGCTATTTCCACAGTGAACTTCGAAAAAGGGATTTTGATATTGAACGTACACAAACAGCTATTACCCCAATTGTAATTGGCGAAACCAAAAAAATGCGTGAAGTAACTAAATTTATGCATGATCATCTTATATTTGTAAATCCTGTTCCATACCCTGCTGTACCGAGAAAAAAAGACAGGCTGCGCCTATCTCTTTCTGCAGCCCACACAAAAGATGATCTTGATAAAGTACTTTCTGTTCTTGAAGAAGCCAACGAGAAATTTAAATTTTCTAAAAACTACCTTGAAACTGAAGAAAAAGAAGTAGTACCCGATGATGAATAAAACTGTTAAATAATTTAATTAATTATTTAGACTTTTGATGAACATATATATCCATAGCAAACGCTGAGTCAATTGCGATGGTGGTACTTCCCATTTCAAGAATAAACGATGGACGTTTTTGAACCAGCCTGATCATTTCTCCAGGTAAAATGCCAAATTGAGAAAGAGAATCAACAGGGTTTTGAATATATCGAATTGTTCCATATGCGCCAATCTCCATATCTGACAGCTTGCATAAAATTGGCCTGATCGTAAATATTTTTTTTCCCGAAGTATGGGGAATCGGCTTTCCATCAGGTGAAAACTCAGGATAACCCATAAATGCGCTGATCGCATCAAGAGTTTCTGCATCTAAAACATGCTCCATATAATGTGCAACATTATTTGCATTTTCAGGCGAAATACCAAGTACATCGACCATAAGTCGTTGAGCAAGTCGATGACCTCTGACTAATAGTTCAGCTCTTTTTGTACCATTATCTATAAGTAATACTTCTTCATTTTTAATACTGATTAAACCTTCCGAGGACATGGTTTCAAGAATTTCAGTTAATTCAATCTCAGAAACATTTTTAAAAAGTTTTTTAAGACTATCCAGGCTCCCTTGTTTTTTTTTCTCAATTTTATCATATAAAAATTCAAGAATATGATCCGCTGTTTCGTCGCTGTCTCTATTGTGAAATGAAAATGTTTTCATATTTCAATGTTCTGCCTTATTTTATAACGTCAACATAATTATTATATAGTATTATTGGACTTGTCAGGTTCTCAATAAGCATGTGTACTGCAGACGAAGAAAATTAACCAACTTTTTGTTTCGCATTTTTCCATGCCTGCTCCCACTCATTTTGAGTTGGCATTTCTTTACTTTCAAGCTTTTCTTTAAGCTCTTCTTCCATTGACACAAATCTTCGTTCAAACTTTTTATTTGATTGTTGAAGAGCGTATTCCGGATCGATATGATAATGACGGGCAAGCTGTGCGATTACAAAAAATAAATCTCCAAATTCAAGAGTAGCTCGTTTTTTTTGTTCTTCCATTTCTTTATCTTTCGGATTTTTAAAATAAACAGGGTTATCGGGAAGTTCCTCCATAAGTTCTTCATATTCTTCGTTAATTTTATCGAAAAGCTGCTCAGCGCCGTCTGGGTATCGCCAGTCAAAATTTAAACGTGAAACTTTTTGACCCATACGATATGATTTTAACAATGCAGGCAAATGAACGGGTACGCCCGATAATGCAGAAGTACTTTCCTTTTGACTATCTGACTTTTCTTTTCGCTTTATAGCTTCCCAGTTGCTTAAAACTCCTTCAGAATCTGAAATACTTGCAACATCTCCATAGACATGGGGATGACGCGCAATTAATTTTTCAGTTATTTTCAGAACAACGTCATCAAGAGTAAAAAGTTTTTTTTCACTGGCAAGTTGAGAGTGAAAAACAACCTGAAAAAAGAGGTCCCCCAGCTCTTCTTTTAAATCTTCACAGGTTTCGGGATCATTTAAATTTAAATTTTCAACAGCCTGAGCAACTTCATATGTTTCTTCAATCAAGTTTTCTATAAGACTCTGATGCGTTTGCTCTCGATCCCATGGGCACCCTTCTTGAGGATCGCGTAAATCAGAAGCAAGCTTTTGAATGGCCAAATAAGGATTATCTAGTGGGGGTATTTTCATAAAGGCAATGTTTAACCTTTTTTTATCTGGGAAAGTAAAATACAGTTAAATAAAATTTAATTTTAATCAACGAGAAGCTTACCTTTGGCAAACCTGGAGAGAAAATCATCAAAACTTTTTGCAACTTCTTTCATATTCTCCAAAATTGTATTTTTGGAAGCATGATCATTTTGACGATCATGGTATGCGATGACAACCACAGGTTCTTTTTTAGCCGATAGTTTTCTCAAGTCAAGACAATAACAATCTCCAAAAATAGTGGTGCCTATTACAAAATATCCTAAAGGGAAAATAATATTTCCCGGCTCCATTTTTTCATTTTCAAGTTTTAAAACCGATATTGGCCAGATTCGCGCATCCTGTATTTCTACAACATCATCTGGTTCTGCATTTTCATAAAAATTAATTACGCTTTCTGGAATTTTGCATGATCTTAAATAAAATAAATCAATTTCATCTGCAGTACGAAAACCTACATTTTCGTTATGAAGAGTTAAATTTTTTTTTATTAATTTCAATTGCCCTTCATATAGAAACTTCATTTAAATTCCTCAAAAATATAATCTTTAAAACTATTGTATATTATCGGTCTTTTATGTAAACAATCTTTGTTTAAATTAGCCGAATATTACAGATAATCCGATTAAAATAATTTATTGACAAAAGATGCCATTAAATATCATAGAATTGTATGAAAAAATCAATATTCGATATAGTTTGCAAAAATAAGATATCTAATTCTGGTATATTTATTTTTTTATTTTTGCCTATATTTGTAGTTTTACCTGCCAATATTCATTCACAAGTAATGACAGATCATATCATTGACCTAAGAACCAAATCCACCTTCGGAACACCCCATTCATGGCAATTTAAACCTGGCGACTCAAAAGCAACTTTATTTAATGAAAATATGCAATTTTACAGAGCGGCTGAAAACCTGAAAGATGAAGAACAATCGGGATGGATATCCAATTTTCCAGTTCAACTGGCCTATACCAGGTATCAAAGTGAAAATCAGGAAAAACCATTTTCAAATTTTAATGAATATTTTTTAAAATACCATGGTTATGCCTGGTATCGTACGACATTTAAAATAAATCAGGCTGATTTTAAAAATAAATTTAAATCAGATCATATTGTATTAAGATTGGGTAAAATTGGTCAGGCAGATGCAGTGTATTTAAATGGAACATTTATTGGTGGAACAGGGTTAGCGGAATCAACACCACCAGATACAATACTTGATGACAAATTTTTATTTTACGATAAAGAAAGATTGTACAAAATACCCAGAGATCTTTTACATTTAAATTCAACAAATACCATTGCAATTAGAACTTTTGCAAAATACTACATTGCCCCCGGACTTTCTCATGGAAAATTTTACATTGCATCAGATCGAAAAGTAGAAAGATCTGAATTCTGGGGAGAATTTAAAAAAATATTTGTCATTTCTTTGATGGTTCTTTTGGGGATTTATTATTTATACTGGCAATTTTTATTTCGTGATCAGGGATATGCAACGCTATATTTTGCCCTTGGTACATTTGCAATGGCTGTAAATACATTGATGACCAGTCAGATCATATATTCAATTTATTTAGATTCATTATGGATTAAAAAATGGGAATATATTTCATTTATTTGCGTTGTTCATTTAATCCTGGATTTTTTTATTAAATTTTCAAAGGTTGAAACCGGATTTATTAAAAAAATCATTCGCTTTTGGGATTTTATAGCCGTCTTGGCAATTATAATTCTTTTATTTATTCCTGACATGGTAACAACACGCAGATTTATGTTTGCATGGGGAGTACTTCCTTTTTTAGTTATGGTTAATATCGTCTATGTCATCGTTAAAGGCAGAAAAATTCCTTCCATGGGTACTGTTACGGGCGGATTACTTGGAATGCTGATTCTTTCGTTAAACGATGTTCTTGTTGGTTTTCAATTTTCATGGGTAACCTGGGAAAACTCTTTGCAGGATTATGCCTATGCTTTTTTTGGAATATCCGTTGCCGGCTCCATTGTATCAAATATGGTTAAATCTAAAAACCTGGTAGAAAAACAACGCGAAGAAAAAAAAAGACTTTCTCGTTATTTTTCGCCTGATGTAATGGAAACCATCATTGCCAATGAAATGGAAATGGGAGGACAGGAAAAACCAATTGCGACTTTATTTGCCGATATCTCCGGTTTTACAAATTACTCAGAACATAATTCGCCGGCAAAAGTTGTTGAAAAATTAAACCTAGTTTTTGAAAAATTATCAAACGTTATTTTTGAACACGGAGCAACACTTGATAAATACATTGGTGATTGCATCATGGCTTTCTGGGGCGCTCCCTATTCGACAAATGACGATGCCTATAAAGCGGTTGCCTGTGCTTTTCATATGCAAAACGAATTAAAAGCCCTTACTGAAAAACTGGGTACGGAAGAAATGCCTTTTCGCTTGCGAATTGGCGTCAATTATGGGCCCTCCATTGTCGGCAACATTGGTTCCACAAAAAGAATGGATTATACCGTTATTGGCGATGCCGTTAACACTGCATCTCGAATTGAAAGTAATGGAATTCCCGGGAAAGTTGGAATCTCCGAAGCTACATATTCAGCTGCCGGCGGCGAACAATACCTTTCATATTCTGAAATTAAAGAAGTTCTTGTAAAAGGCAAAAGTGAACCTGTTAAAATATACATTATCGACGGCGTTAAAGAAAAAAAGTTACATAAAAATAAAAAGAATTTAAAATAGTTAATTGCATTGAATCTTTTAATATAAAATTTACTCTATAAACTTTACGCTGGGGGTAAATCAGGACCGCGGCCTGATTTAGGGGGCCGCTAGCCCCCTTTAAATGTTAAGGAATGATGGTTTTAAGATAACCCATAAACGGGGGGAAAAATATACCGTAGTAAATGAGCGAAAGACTTAGCGCTCCCATAAAAAAACCTTCATTTATTTTTAAACGAATCTCTGTGCGCGGGCTTACTGTCTGTACGAGATACATGGCTCGTAAAATCCTGGCATAATAGTAAAGCGCTATGACGATATTTACCAGGCCAACCACAACAAGCGCGTACATATGTTTTTCTACTGCCGCGGCAAAAATAAACCACTTGCCGATGAATCCTCCAAAAGGGGGCAGCCCCGCAAGTGAAAATAGAAAAACGCTCATCGCAACAGCAATCATGGACTGACTTCCGCCTCTCCATCCAAGGCCTTCATAGTCAGAAATATTTTCTGCACCCCATCGGTTAATGATCAGGTTTACGACAAAAAATGCGCCGCCATTCATCAAGAGATAAATAAATATGTAAAAGTAGAGGGCCTGAATACCTTTATCCGACATTGCCGCAACGCCCATCAGTAAAAATCCGGCATGACTGATCGATGAATAAGCCAGCATTCTTTTGATGTTTTCTTGCCTGAGCGCAAGTAAATTACCCGCCGTCATGGTAAATGCCGCAAAAAACTGAAACACAATTTCAAGACCTGGTTTTAGCGATTCCATCAACAACGCAGTTTCTTCGGAATTATAAAACGAATAGTAAAATACTCTGATCAAGACCGCAAAGCCGGCAGCCTTTGGACCAATTGAAAAGAGAGTCGTAATCGGCGTTGATGCCGCCTGGTACACATCCGGTACCCAGAAGTGAAGCGGAACGGCGGCAACTTTAAATGCAAAACCAACCAGTATCAATACCAATGAAAACATCATCATTATACTGTGTGATGCTGCAAACGCTGCAGGTATTTCATCAAGTTTGAGCGTTCCTGTTACGCCGAATAACCAGGACATTCCAAAAAGCATAACGGCTGATGCTATACCGCCAAACAACGTATATTTCATGCCGGCTTCTGATGAGGATCTTTTATGTGCAATAAATCCTGTTAAAAGATAGGAACTTAGAGAAATCCATTCCAACGAAAAATAAATCATTAATAAATCAATTGATGAGGCAACAAAACACATACCGGTTGTTATAGAAAAAACCAGAACGAGATTTTCGCCAAATAAATAATCGCTGATCTCGGTTGATTTAGCGGTCATTACTATGACAAATATTGCCAGAGAAATAAATATCATTCGAAAGAAAAATGCAGTTTTATCAAGTTCAATGGTAGAATAAAAAGCTTTAAAACCATAATATTTTTCTGAGAACAAAAATAAACAAACGAGAGCACAAATTGCTCCAATCAGCGCCTCGATATACAATGACCCGCGTTTTGCCCTGCCAGAAGCCGACCGCAGTGTTAAATAAAACGTTGTGATTACCAGTATAAGTTCTGGCAGAATTGCTTTTGTACTCTCAAACATCTGGCAGCCTTAACCTTTAAAAAAGAAATGAGATAATTGATTTAAAAAATTAAACGTTACCGCAGCAGGTTCTGCAATTATAGATGTCATTTTTGTCATCGTTGGTTCTACCAGCTTTAAATACGGAGCAGGATAAACACCAAACAATAAAATAAAAAATGCTACCGGCAAAACTGAAAACATTTCAATGCCGTTTATATCTTTAAAGTCTTTGTATCTTTCCTGGACTTTATCGAAAAACACTCTCATATAAGCCCATAACAAGTAAGCAGCCGTTAAAACAACACCACTTGCGGCAATCGCTGTCAGCACAGGATAAACTTTAAAAGCGCCAAGGAATACAAGTACTTCGGAAATAAAGCCGCTCAACCCTGGTAATCCAAGACCGGCAAAAAATGCAAAAGCGGTAAATACTGCATATCTGGGCATGTGTTGGATCAGTCCGCCCAGCTCATTTATATTCCTGTGATGAGCTCGGTCATATATAACGCCTACCATGATAAATAACATGGCTGTTATAGTACCGTGATTGAACATTTGAAATAATGCTCCGTTCATTCCTTCGACATTAAATGCGGCCATCCCCAGCATTACATAACCCATGTGACTGATACTGGAATATGCAATGAGTTTTTTTAAATCGTTTTGAGCCATGGCAACAAAGGCGCCATAAATGATATTTACAATTCCCAGTGCGCCTAATGCATAGGGAGCCATCATCATCGTTTCGTGCGGAAGCAAGGGATAAGATATCCTGAGTAATCCATAGGTACCCATTTTTAAAAGTACACCGGCTAGAATCACCGATATCGCTGTTGGCGCTTCAACGTGAGCATCCGGTAACCATGTATGAAAAGGAAACGCAGGGATTTTAATGGCAAATCCAATAAATAAAAGCACCCATGCCGCAATTCTAAAGTTTGCAACATTTAAATAACCAGGATATTCTCTTGATACCATGATCGAAGCCAGCTCGACAAGTGAAAAAGTGTGCGCATTGTAGTAAAAAAACAACATGACCAGTAGCATAAAAACTGATCCGAAAAGAGTATAGAGAAAAAATTTAATGGCCGCGTATTCTCGTCTTGGCCCGCCCCATATTCCAATTAAAAAATACATTGGCAAAAGCATAACTTCCCAGAAAACATAAAATAAAAAAAAGTCAAGAGAAACAAAAACGCCCATCATTGCCGTACACAAAAGTAAATAAAGGGCAAAATAACCCTTAATTGCTTTTTGAATACTAAACGATGCAAATACTCCGATAAAAGAAATTAAAGCGCTTAAAATCACCATCGTTATCGAAAGCCCATCGATACCAACATAATAATTGATATTAAATGAACTGATCCATGAATACTTTTCAACAAATTGATATAAATTAGCTTCATGTAATCCCGTATTGCTTGGTAAAAAGTTTTGATACAAACGAAATGCCAGAACCAGAGGGATTGCTGTAAATACCACCGAAGTCCACTGAATCATTTTACGACTGCTTGACGGCATTAAAAGTATCAAGAGAGCCCCGGCAAGCGGCGCAAAGGTGATGATTGATAAAATATAGTTGTCCATTTAAATTCTCCTGCTTAATGAGTATTGCTTATATGATTCGTAAAATCACATAGGCCATAATAAAACTCCCTAAAATATAATACAAGTAACGATTTAACATTCCGCTTTGCCATGTCTGCATTACGGAGGAATAATACTGGGTAAAAGCGGCTACAAAGTTTACAAGCCCGTCTACCACAACTCTGTCAAAAAAGCCGTGAACACGCGAGACTGCTTTTACAATCACAGCCACAAAGTTTACAAAGGCATCGATGATTTTCTGGTCAAATTTATTAAGCAACATTCTTAAACCTAAAGTACCTTTGATAAAAGTCGCATGATACAATTCATCTATATAATATTTGTTAAATACCAGCTGGTGCAATCCGCTGATTTTGCTGCCAATGCTTTTGGGTATGGATGGTTTTAAAATATAAAAAATATAGGCAAGTGCAGCGCCCGATAATGACACCAAAATAGAAAAACCCATAAATAAATATTCCTGAAAATGTCCGGCTCCATGTTCTTCTACGGCTTCTTTCATTGACAATACAGGCGATAGCCAGTGGTGTAAATGGTTTGAGCCGCCAAGAGCTTCTGGCATTCCAATGTAACCGCCGAAAATAGACAAAACAGCTAAAACCATCAAAGGTATGGTCATTATAAAAGGTGATTCATGAACTTCTTCTAAAGCGCCTTCATCACCTCGAAACTCCCCAAAAAACGTTAAAAAAAGCAAACGAAACATATAAAAAGACGTAATACCAGCAGTCGCTAAACCAATTATCCACAAAATATGGGGAAGCTGAGGAATGTATACATTTGGCGTAATATAAGTTTGCCATAAAATTTCATCTTTGCTAAAAAAACCGGATAATCCCGGAATTCCAGCAATAGCCAGTGTACCAATTAAAAAGGTAATAAATGTAATTGGAATTTTTTTCCGGAGTCCGCCCATCAGTAAAATGTCCTGCTCATGGTGCGATGCCAAGATTACAGAACCTGCGCCAAGAAACAATAGCCCTTTGAAAAATGCATGAGTCATTAAATGAAAAATACCGGTTGTAAAAACGCCGGTTCCCATTCCTAAAAACATATAACCGAGCTGACTGACCGTTGAATATGCCAGTACTTTTTTTATATCATTTTGCACAATGCCGATGGTCGCTGCAAAAAAAGCAGTGCCTGCGGCTATAATCGAAATAACGGTTAATGTCATTGGCGTTGCTATAAATAAAAAACTCATTCGCGCAATCATGTATACACCGGCAGTTACCATCGTGGCAGCATGAATGAGGGCTGAAACAGGCGTAGGACCTGCCATCGCATCTGGCAGCCATATGTACAAAGGTATCTGGGCAGATTTACCGGTTGCCCCGATAAAAAACATTAGCGTAACGATAGTAAGATACCATTCCGGCATTTTACCCATGACATCTTTCAATGCGCTAAAAGCAATGGTGGGAACTCCTTCATAATGATAAATACCCCAGAACAACATAAAAAAACCAATGATAAAAGCAAAGTCACCCACTCGATTTACCAGGAATGCTTTCATTCCGGCAATAGCATAATTACGATTTTGGTACCAAAAACCAATCAACAAATATGAACAAAGACCTACGCCTTCCCATCCGACAAACATCAATAAAATATTATCGCCCAAAACCAGAATAAGCATGGCAAAAGTAAAAAGATTTAAATAGGCAAAATAACGTATAATCGAACGATCATGATCCATATACCCGACAGAGTAAAGATGAATGAAAAAACCCACGCCGGTGATGATTAAAACCAGAATAATTGACAATGGATCAAGAACCAGATTTACATTTGCTTCGATAAAACCTGTTTTTATCCATGAATACAGGTTTTGAGAAAAAATACGATTTGTTTCAGGATTTTGTACCATTTGAATAAAAACAGCTAAGGTAACCAGAAAAGAAATTAAAATCACCAGAGGCGAAACGATTGTAGAAACTTTTTTATGAAAGTCCGAAGATTTTGCGCCCCAGCTAAAGGAAATTAAACCATTGATTATAAATCCTGCCAGCGGAGCTGCAGGAATTATCCAGATATATTGTGCAACCTGATCCATACTTATCCTTTCATATCCGAAATATCATCTGTCATAACAGATTTTCTTTGCTGGAATATCGCAAGCAAAATAGCCAGCGCAACCACGGCTTCAGCGGCAGCCAGAACAATGATGAGTATCGCAAATACATGCCCTGAATATAAAGTGGATTTACGAAAAAATGAAAACGTAATGAAGTTTAACGCAGAAGCATTGAGCATCAACTCGATTCCCATAATGATGGCTAGAATATTTTTTCGCGTTAATACAGTAAACATACCCGCAGAAAAAATTAAAACTGAAATTATTAAATAAGAATTCGGATTTTCAGATAATAAAGAAGTCATTTTTTATTTTCCTTTTCATCTTTTGAATCGCCATCAGATGCAACTGCTTTTCGAACCAGTTCTTTTCGCAGCATAACACCGGCGCCTACCAGCATAACCACAATCAATACAGAAACCAGCTCAAACACCAAAATGTAATCTTTTAAAAAGAGATTACCGATTTCACGGGTACTTGGGCCATATTGTCCTGGATAAAAAGTTAGATTTGCAGAAAATAACGCATAAATGGCCAGACCGGCAAATACCACCACAATCAGCAAAGCAGGAAAAACTTTCATCGCCGGATTATTTTTAAAAAAATCAGTTGAGCCACTGGAGAGCATAATACTGAAAAGTAACAGCACCATCACCCCGCCTACATACACCAGAATTTGAGAAATGGCAACAAAGTCGGCGCTTTGAAAAATATACAGGGCTGCGATAGAAATCAATGAAAGCAATAAACCAAGAGCGGCATTGATGATACTTTGGCTGGCCGCGGTTAAAAGTGCGCCGCCGACGGCAAAAACGGCAACCAATATAAAAATGGCGTCTTTCATACATCACCTCCGTCTTTAGGTTTGTCAGATTCCTGTTTTGCTTCTGAATTTTTTGTTGTTTCTGCGGCTGCCGCAGCTCTTTTTGCCGCAATTTCTTCAGATTCTTTCAGGCGTCTTCGGGCTTCATCCGGCGGTATAAATTGTTCGACCAAGCCGTTTAAAGTATAACTTGAACCTTCAAAATTTTTCTTAAAATAAATAGCCGTATGATGTTCGTCTTCTTCGCCATCTTCTGCCGGGCATGCTTCAACGCATAAATTACAATACATGCATTTACCGTGATAAATATTAAAATAAATTAATCTCAGACCTTTTTTGCCTTCTGCCCGTCCGCCCTTCATTTCAATTACATCGATGGGGCATGCCTTAGCACACAATCCGCAAGCTGTACATAATTCCGTGTCAACCATAAGTCTGCCGCGGTATTTTTCAGGCAAGGTTTCAGGGACAGATTCTTTCATTCTATCGGGATACTGCACAGTGATAGGACGTTGCAATAAATAACTGAAGGTGATGGCCATCCCTTCAAAAACAGTGGCATATGTTTCCCAGATATTTTTTAAATATATTATCATACTATTCTCAAATTATACAAAAGGATTAGCGTATATTGTAGCCTTCGTTATTTTTAAATTTTTATACACTCTGTATTTAAAATACAATACAGTGATAGCCCCAAGTGAAGTTAAGGTCAATCGAACAATACGGTCAATCGTTGAGTTTTCCGGTATAAAGTACATCCAGATCACAATTCCCAATGATGAAATCAAACCAATAGGCACCATGTACTTCCAGCAAATGTCCATTAACTGGTCAATCCTGAGTCTGGGCAATGTCCAGCGTATCCAGATGATTACAAATACAAAAAAGAATGTTTTAAATAAAAACCATAAAAAGCCCAACACTTCAAAAACAATAGGATCTCTGCCAGGCGCTGGAATTGATATTTTCCATTCATACCAGAAACTTCCACCGCCAAAAAACATACATGTAACAAGTGCGCCAATCACAACCAGGTTACCCCACTCTGCTAAAAAGAAAAATAAAAACCTCATACCGCTGTACTCTGTGTTATAACCGGATACAAGTTCGCTTTCAGCTTCCGGAATATCAAAAGGAACCCGATTTCCTTCTGCAAGAGAAGCGATAAAAAATAAATTAAAAGCAATAAACGTAAATGGATTTCGAAACACAAACCAGTCAACTGGTGAAGCTCCCTGAGCTGCTACAATTTTTTGAAAATTCATTGATCCCGACATAATAACAACAATGAAGACACCAAGAGCCGCTGGAATTTCATAACTGATTTTTTGAGCGGCGGATCTCATACCGCCAAGCAACGACCATTTATTGTTCGAGGCCCAGCCGCCAATCATTAAACCAATGACAACATAAGATGCCATGGCTAAAACATAGTAAATGCCGACATCGAGATCTTCCATGAGGGTATAAGCGCCAAAAGGAATCGGAACCAGCGTTAAAAACACACCCATAAAAACCAAATAGGGAGCTATTTTAAATAAAAAAGCATAGGCATCAGCAGGTATGATATCTTCTTTTTGAACACCTTTGATAAGGTCGGCTATAAACTGTAAAATACCCTGAATACCGACTCGATTTGGGCCAATTCTCGACTGCATTCTACCGGCAATTCGCCGCTCAACATAGGTCAAAATCCCTGCGGTTAAAGCCAGTAACAATAAATATACAAGACTAAATACAAACATGTAAATTAAATTGATCATCGGTCAACCTCCGGAGCCACAACGTCGAGACTGGCAAAATAAGCAACCACATCAGCAACCATCATGCCCTTAAATAGTTCCGATAAAGATGTCATCGCTGCAAAAGATCCAGTTCTAATTTTTATCCGATAGGGCATGTTCGATTTTCCATCACTTACGATATGAAATCCCAGTTCTCCCCGTGGAGCCTCGCTTCGGTGGTAAGATTCGCCGGCAGGTAAAACAATTTTTCTGGGTATTTTACTTTGTATCGGACCTTCTTTAATTTTTGACATGATCTGGCGTAATATTTTTACAGATTCAAGCATCTCGTCAATACGTACAATAAAGCGATCAAAAGAATCGCCGGTCGTTCCTTTCACACCTGATCCAACCGGAACAGAAAATTCCATGTCAGAATAAAAACAATATGGATCAATGCGTCTTAAATCATGCCCAACGCCAGAAGCTCTTAAATTTGGTCCTGAAAAAGAAAAACCAAGAGCCTGATCGCCGGTTAAAATCCCTACATTGATTAAACGTTCCAGGAATATTTTATTCGTTGTCAATAAACGGTTAAATTCTCCTAAAAATAAAACAAAATGATCCAGAAACTTTTCCGTTTTTTTAAAAAAATCTTCAGGAACATCCTGACAAACACCGCCAAAACGCACATAGTTGTTGTTCATCCGTGTACCGGTTAAAATTTCCAAAAGATCCAAAATGTATTCACGTTCCCGAATAGCATGTACAAACGGAGTGGTTGCCCCAACATCCATGGCAAGAGCGCCAACGGCTATTAAATGAGAATTAATTCGATTTAACTCGGCTCCAATCATACGAAGCCATGTCGCGCGTTCAGGAACTTCAAGACCGGCAAGCGATTCCACCGCAAGCGCATAGCCAAGGTTACAGTTAATGGCCGCGACATAATCAACGCGGTCCGTATAGGGCATAAACATCGGATATGGCAGATTTTCAGCTATTTTTTCAATGGAGCGGTGTAAATAACCAACATCAGCAACTGCCCTAACGACAATTTCACCATCGAGAAAAAGAATAAATCGAATCACACCATGTGTCGACGGATGGTGAGGCCCCATGTTGATTTCAATTTCTGAACCATTGATCGGGGTAATTTCTACTCTGGATTGTAAATCGTTTTCAGTTATCATAATCATTTACTCAATTCTAATCGATTCCATTTCGTTTGGTCTTGTAGTGGGCATACCATTATAGGACGCTTGTTCTTTGTAATCTTTTCTCAAGGGATGCCCCTCCCAGTCCTGGGGCAGCATAATTCTTCGAAGATCAGAACTGTTGATAAAATTTACGCCAAGAAGGTCATAGACTTCGCGTTCAAACCAGTTGGCGCTTCCGTATAAATCATCGATTGTATCAATTGCCGGGTTCTTCTCGGGAAGATCTACCCTTACCGCGATGGTTGAAAAATCACGGGCTGAACTAAAGACATAGAGAACTTCAAAACCCAAAAGATCAAGAGTTCCATCTTCTTTAGTCTGAGTTAAGTGTAAACCCGATATGCAGTTTAAATATTTCATGTCAAAAGCAGGATCATCATGTAACTTTTTTACTGCTTCCCGAATATCTTTAGCCTCGATTTTTAAAATCGGCATTTTACTGTCCGCTTGAATGATTTCTGATGTTTTAGAAGTCATTTCCTGTTTTAGTTTTTCCAATAATGGCAGTGCAAAATTCATAATTACTTTCTTAAAAATTTCTCGTTTTGTATTTTTTTCTGAAGGAAGATCAACGATTCAAGCAAAGCTTCTGGTCGAGGAGGACACCCTGGTAAATACACATCGACAGGTATGATCTGATCAACGCCCTTTACAACGGAATAAGCTTTGTCAAAAAGACCACCGCAATTGGAACAACTCCCCATAGATATTACATACCTTGGCTCGGCCATTTGTTCATAAAGAAGCTTAAGCCTGGAAGCCATTTTATATGTCAAGGTTCCGGCAATAATTATTAAGTCAGATTGACGGGGAGTACCCCTGGGAGCAGAGCCAAAACGTTCAAGATCGGCGCGAGGACCACCGGTGTGCATCAGTTCAATAGAGCAACAGGCAAGACCAAACATAAGGTACCATAAGGAATGTTTACGACCCCACCCTAAAAGTTGATCAATGTTTGTAACCAATATATTTTCCGGCAATTCCTGATAAAAACTCATATTCCTCCGCAGCTTCTTAACTAGCTTTTGCTATCTTGAGAATCACTTTTGTTTTCAGCGTATGTATACCCTTTGACCCAGTTTAAATCGCCCCTGCCCCAGGCATATATCAAGGCAACTGCAAGTATCGCCACAAACAACAAAAGTTCAACAAGAGCATAGAGACCGAAATCCCCGCCTAACCATTCTTTATAAACTGTTGCTACGGGTAAAATTAACGCAATTTCAACGTCAAACAATAGAAATATCAAGGCTAATATATAATAACGGATGTTAAAATTAATCCAGGCATTACCGACGGGAACTTCACCGCATTCATAGGGAGAATTTTTCTGGGCATTTGGTCTGTCGGGGCGAATAAGCTTACCCAGAAATAAAAAGACAAATATAAATCCAATGGAAAGTACACCGAATATTAAAACTGCGCCGTATTCACTCAACATGTTCACTTCCCTGGTCACTTTTTAAATTATTGCCCCGATTGTGCAGATTTGAGCCAGGCTCATCAACCCGTTTCGGGGATTTTTTTCAAGTACCAACCACAACAACTTTGAGAGGATATATTGTCAAGGCAGTTTCCTTTTCACTCTGTCATACTCTTGTAATTTGTTATTTTTGGTCGGTTAAAGCGCATTGATCAATCTTCGTTGCGTCCGTCGGGTATATTCTTACGCAGGTTTTTTTAATCCAGAAACCAAATAAATCCAAATCAAATCACTTAAAGGATACCTTATTAAATCCAGTGAGGTGCGTTACGTGCGGGCAGTTTATTGCAAAAGAAAATGCATTGGAAAAAAATGGTAAGTACTTTTGCAAACCCAACAAACTTTCATTGTAGGGTGTTAAATTTGTTCGAAATTCTTGACATCTTAACGTAAAGTGCAATATTAACCTATGATTACGCCTGAAATGCAGAATGTATTAAACTTTTATAATGAAGGTCTTGCCCTTTACAAACAACGTAAATGGAATGAAGCCCTTGCAAAATTTAAAAAAGCCATTGAAGTTAAAGCAGATGATGGTCCGTCAAAACTTTACATTCAACGTTGTGAACATTTTATTGAAACTCCCCCTGCAGCTGACTGGGATGGTGTTTTTACCATGACTACAAAATAAATAAATTAAATCAATATCAATATGGCTGTAAAAAAAGAAAAAAGCACATCGAAAGTAACTTACACAACATTTCAAAAAAAATTAAAAATGCAGGGAAGCCTGGAATTTATAAATCCATTAAAAATTTGCGGGGATTTTGAAGGCGACATTAAAGGGGCAAGTACTCTTTATATTGAAGCTGGCGCAAAAATTCGAGCTCAAATAAACGTCAGTCAACTGATTGTATATGGACACATCACCGGAAATATATTTGCCTCGGAAAAAGTAGAACTTCATACCGGTTCAAATGTTATTGGTAATATTCGCACCCCAAATCTTGAAATTGAAGACGGAGTAGTTTTTGAAGGTCAATGCGAGATGAAACAAAGAACTCCCGAACCTGTTCTTGCCAAATAATATAAACCAGCACATTGTTTTTGAATTTTAATGTTAAGAGAGCGTCCCAAAATCCATGAATGGATTCTGGGACGCTCTCCAAATAAAAGAACGTTTAGTACGCAGAAGATATAATTTCATACCACTACGTACTGCCGCAATTTAAATTTTACAAATCAAAAAAACCCTTATAGAGCCGTTAAAATTAAATCTGTAATTTCTTTGGTGTTCATGGCTTTAGCCGTTGAACCGCTTTGGATCAAGTCACCGGTTCGAGCTCCGCCAGAAATTACTTTTTTTACTGCATTTTCTATACGTAATGCCTCAGTTTCCATTTTAAACGAATATCTAAGCATCAAGGCTGCCGATAAAATTTGCGCAATGGGATTTGCAATTCCCATACCAGCAATATCAGGAGCTGATCCGCCGGATGGCTCATATAAACCAAATGAATAACCGCTCTTGCCCCATTTACTTTCAGGAGCTCCGAGAGATGCCGAAGCAAGCATACCAATGGAACCAGTAATTTGACTTGCTTCATCAGAAAGAATATCTCCAAATAAATTAGGGCATAAAACAACATCAAATTGCGATGGGTTTTTAATCAGCTGCATGGATGCATTATCCACATACATGTGAACCAATTTAACATCAGGATATTGCTTATGCACTTCAATGACAACTTCACGCCATAACACCATGGTGGTCAAAACGTTTGCCTTATCAATACTGTGTACAATCTTGTTCCTTAAACGAGCAGTTTCAAATGCAATTTTTGCAATCCGTTCAATTTCAAAGCGTTTATACTTCATTGTGTCAAAAGCTTCTTCATTTGCGCCTGTTCCATGACGTCCTTTTGGTTCGCCAAAGTAAACATCACCGGTAAGCTCTCGCATAATCAGTATATTTAACCCGTCTTTGACAAGATCACCTCGTAATGGGGATGCGTCTTTTAATTCAGGGTAAATGATAGCAGGTCTTAAGTTAGCAAATAACTCAAAGTGCTTTCTAAGAGGCAGCAGAGCAGCTCTTTCTGGTTGTTGCGCCGGCGGTAAGTGTTCCCACTTAGGTCCCCCGACAGAGCCAAACAAAATAGCATCTGAATTTTCACATAATTTGAGAGTCGCCTCTGGCAGGGCTTCTCCATGAGCGTCAATAGCCGCCCCCCCTACATGAGCCTCTGTTAAATGAAACTTGTTTTCGTTTCCTTGAGTTATTTTTTCAAATACCCTGAGCGCACTTTTCATTACCTCAGGGCCGATACCGTCTCCGGCTAATACAGCAATTTTAAATTCCATTAACAATGATTTATATACTTAACACCACGAAAATATTTTTTTATATGGTACATACATTTTTGCATGTAGAGAACAATCACTTTCGATAGCGCCAACATTTTGGTACAGTGTGGTTGAATATCATTTAAAGAAGTGAAAAATAAACTGCTGCGTGTGCCAATACTGAATTGGTTTGTCTAAAATTCATGTTATTGTGATTAACTCTGGGTTGCTTTAAAGTTAAATAAATGATGAGAACAAGAAGAGAACTTTTAGACAAATCCAATCAGGAAAAACCTTCTATGTTTATAAAAAAGGAAGTTAAAAAATGGCTTTAAGTAAATTTGAATTTAACGAAGAAAGTATAAACTATTTTCATGAATCCAAGCTGATTCCATTAAATTTCTTTAATAAAACCGGACAAATTTTAATTCATCAAAAGGTAAATGCATCGGAAAATGAAATCAATGCCCTCTTAAAGTTTAGAGATCAAGGCATATACTTTCAAGATTCCGATGCGCATAAACTAAAAAAACCAAAGCGATATATTCCAGAAGGCTTAAGCGATACCAAACTTCTTACAGAAGAAACAACGCATACAATGGTTCATGATTTTACAGACATTTTTAGTGAATTAAAAAGCTCCAGCATAACGTCCATAAGCGCTAAAAAAATGAAAAATACAGTTAATGATATTTTTCAAAAATTTGAAAAACAATCCGATGCGATGACGGGCCTGGTGAACATTCTGGAATTGATGAATACTGCCAATGCAGATTATGAACTGCAGGCTGCCATAAAAAGAACCGTGGTTGCGATGGCCTTAAAAACAAGAGGTATGACCACTCAAAACAGCAAAGATGCAGACTATATGGCTGAATCCATGAACAATTTAATGGTTTCTTCAATGCTCTGCGATGTGGCATATTTAAAAATGAAAATGCCGGTGGGTCGAAAGTTAAATTCCAACGAAATGGAATACATAAAAAATCATCCCATCATTTCTTACTTGATGATTGCACACGAAGACAGTATTGACCCCATAGTAAAACACAATGTTTTATTACACCACCGCGCTGCACCCATAGATGGAACCAGCAACAACTACCCAACAAAAAACATCATCAGTCAAAAGCTTGCCACTATGTATCAGGAATATTCAAAAAACCCTGACAAACGGGCTGTTGCAAATTCAATCGCTAGAACACTTAACGATTTAAAACAAGATGTAAAATATGACGAAGATATTAATATTTTGGCACTGGCCTCGGAATTTGCTTCTTTAACAACAGATGTCCCCTGGAGAAAATCGTTTTCTCCTGTCATTGCATGTAAAATGATCCTCAACAATTCTTTTTTTACTTATTCAGCGCGTGTGACCCGTGAATTTCTGGATCTTGTGGCCGTAAGTCTCTGCGACAACAATTTGGTTTTAAAAACCGGTGATTTTGTAATTATCGCGCTTGATTCTTCAACAGGAAATCCGTACTTTGAACTCTGCAAAATCATTGAAATCAGCAGATTACAAAGCAGACCATCCGTAGAACGAATCGGCAGCGTTAATTTAACGATTAAAAAAGAACCTAAATTAACCTTAAGCGGATTTGACTATAAAAACATAGTTTTCGACAAGAGAAATGCAAAATACAATCTTGAAAATGACTTAACACGCAGAATGATATACGTTGTTGACCAGGAACTTAATCCTGAACTTTTTGATTTTTTAAATAATAAAGCTACTTAAAACCATCATTGAACTATAATCCATTCACGAAAATCCAGACCGGTTTTATAAACATTTACATTTTGAAATCTTTTTTGTATTGCAACCAGGTTATAACTTGTAAATAAAAAAGTATACGGCTGATTTTCATATAAAATTTCATGGATACGGTGATAATATCTATTTCGCAAATCCGTATTAAACTCAAGGCGGGCAAGTTCAATTAAATAATCCAGCTCAGGAGTTGTAAAACCGGTAAAATTATGGCCCTTCTCTATTTGACTGCTGTGCCAGAGCTGGTAAGGGTCATTCTCAATATCCATACTCCAACCAAGCATCATGGCTTCAAAGTCGCGTTTATTAACTTTCTCAATTAAAGCTTGAAATTGAATCTGACGAATATTTACGACAATTCCAAACTTACTTAAATTTTCTTTAAATATCGGAGTAAATTTTCGATAAAAATCAGCTCCGCTGGGAACCATCAGTTCAAAAGACAGCGTTTTACCGTTTTTTTCAAGAAATCCATCTTTATTTTCTTTATACCCCGCACTATTTAATAGTTCCAAAGCCTTTTGAGGATTGTATTTACGAGGCACAAGATCATGATTATATTGCTTACTGTTGATCCAAAAATTTCCGGTTGTGATTTCGGCCAGATCGTTCATGATGGTTTGTCTGATTTTTTCACGATCTACCAGATAAGTCATAGCCTCTCTTACGCGTTTATCGTTAAAAGGAATTTTTCTAGTGTTATACCCAATGTAATTATACGAGGTTGCCAGATATTTTATTTTATTAAAGGTTTTATTAAACTTTTGAGAGTCTGTCTGCCTTACCCACTGAAATGAATTTAAATTATTAAGGTCAAGTTCCTGTTTTTTAAGAGCTTGAAGCGCCACCGAATCTTCCTCTATAATCTTATACTCTAATTTTTTAATATCAGGAAGTTTGCCCCAGTATGCTTCGTTTCTTGCAAGGACAACCTTTTCACGTGTTTTCCATGATGTTAAAATATAAGGGCCTGTACCTACCGGAGTTTTCATATTATAATCATTCATAACAAAATTATCGAGTTTAGCAAAAATATGTTCCGGTATGATCTCCATTGATCCAAGAAATTCAAGGCTTTTGTAGTAGGGTTTTTTCATCACAAATACCACAGTAAAGTCATCAGGAGCATAGGCATAAAGAACATCCTGAAAATAAACCTTTTTTTGCGGATTTGGTGTTTTTTCATCCATGGTTTTTTGAAAAGTAAAAACAACATCTTTAGAAGTAAAAGGTTGGTTGTCGTGAAATTTAACTCCATGACGCAGGTAAAATGTAAATACAAGATTATTTGGCGAAATTGTCCAATGGGTTGCAAGAAGCCCCTTCATTTCGAGAGTAGCGTTGTCTCGTTCAAGCAGAGTTTCATAGACATGGGATATTACAGTAGAAGAATAAGCATCTTCAGCTAAAACAGGGTTTAGCGTTATGGGGTCTGAACGCAGATGAAGCATAAGTGTATCGGGATTTTTATAAAATTTTTTTGAACATCCTGCTGATACGATAAACATATAGATGATATAAAACAGAAAATACTTGTACACTCGCATAATGACATTATCTATTTTTTTTTAATCTTGTATATCATTTGTTTTTTGTTTGACTATATAGTTTACAATTATATGAAAATAGTGCAATGTCTGTTTTATTTTTTCTAATTCAAGCGTGAAGCTGTTGGCGCATCCATTTTGAATTTTTGTGAAATAAGTAAATTTGTTAAGTATTAAACAACGGTTTGTATCGTATATTTAGTACATTTTATGAGATTATTTACACAGGCTCTAACTAAACAGACTTGCCAAGTTGCCAAGTAGCCGTCATTATGAATTATTATAAAGACGCGGCACCAGTTGCGGGACTAAAATTCGTCTTTTGCCGGATATTACTATAAGAAATAAAACAAAAATTAATTAAACATATTAAACTTAGAGAGCGTCTCAAAACCCATCCATGGTTTTTGAGACGCACGCACATCCCTGTACCGGAAGAGCGGCCCAAATTTTGGGAGGCGCTTTTAAATAAAAACTATATTTTTTTTAAAAAAGTTCGATAATAGGAATGCTAGTTAATAAAAGATATACAAAAGAGTTTATTTTGTTTTCTTTAGCAGATAGCGCTATAAATATGAAAAAAGTATTCGCAACCGTATTTTTAATTGTTATTTTCATAAACAACGCTTACAGCGTACCGATCAATGCGGCATTTACGAAAAATATAATCGATGAGAACAAGTATTTTATAGAATACATTGATCCCCATGTCACAAACTTTTATTCGGAGGAATATTTTAAAATTTATAAAGAAGCCGTTACACTTGATTTTACTGCCAATACCTACTTTCTCTCCGGTGAATATACCAAATGTTACAAAACAATCATCGAAAGTCAAAAATTGTTACGTAAACTCTATTATGACATTTTAACAAATCACTATGAAGTAGACACTGACCAAATCTTGAAAATGAGCGGACCGATCATTTTACTTTCAAAAGATAAAAAAGCAGAGTTTTTATTAAAATCAGGCTATGAAGAAAAAAGCAAAGGTTCTTACCAAAAAAAGCTTGGCTTTGGAGTCAATAAATTTTTGCTTTCGCAAAAAATAAAATTTTATATTGATGCAATCGACCATATCATCCGCGCTAAACGCTATGCAATTCTAGCTCTTGTCGAAAGTACAGTACCAATCATTGATAAAAGCGAATATAAAACCCAGACATTTGAAGATGCTTTAAGAGTTAAAAATAATGTTAAATTAAAAAAGGAAATCAGCGACTATGATTATATTCGAAATGAGCTGATAAACAACATTAATAAAAAAAATCTACCCGCAAATTTTCCGCTTTTGTTACACCATAGCGACAATTATGGAATGATTTATGAAAATAAAAAATCAGTTTTAAATGAGATCGGGGATTCCATCAATTCTACCGTAAAAGGATTTAAAAATGAACAAATCAATAACAATGAAAATACAAAGACAAATGACAATGTTGATTCAAAATCAAATGAGAATCAAGTTGCTCCTCAAGAAAAAAGTGGAAACTGATTTTAAAAAAATTTTAACGAGATTTACAGCATCCCTGGCGTTTTTTCTTTTATTAATATCTACTCTCGTAACTTCCTCAAGTGTCTTGCAAGCTGCGCCCTCCATTTATGACATAACAACAAAAGGTGATCGCAATTTAAAAATTATTTCATTCATTTATGACAAATATCAATTTATGCCCGCTAAAAAAGAATATTTAAAAAATCTGCAGGATGAGTGGATCAAAGGAAAATCACTTTATTCTACAGCTCAGCATGGCGAAAAAAAAGAAAGGTATGATAAACTCTTACAAGCGTATAATTTAACCAATGATGTTTTAAAAGATATTTGTATTGATATGGCAAATCTCAGCGAGGCAGTTGTTGATGATTTTACGCAAAAATTAATAGAATCGGAAAATCCAAAAGCAAACCACCGAAATAAAAACTATCACAGGTTTGTTGTCAGTCGCAATGAATTTACCCGTGCTGAGTATGGTTTTAAAAAAGGCATGTACTATTATAGCGCCAGCCTTTACGATCACGGCATCGAAATTATGAAGCATGTCTATAGTGAACAAAAATGGAACTTTCCAAAAGGAAAATCCGCAATCAAAGAAAACAAAGACGTATCATTAATTAAAATTATTGCAGAATTCATCTTAACCTGACAACTGGTTTTTTAGTTAGATCCCAAATTTGCGAAGGCAGACCAGGAACAAACACTTGATCATAAAAAATTAAATCCACAATCTCGCTAAAAATACTTTTAATCTCATCCAGCATGACCAGTGGCTGACTTCCGTGAATATTTAAAGAAGGGGCAAGAAGTGGTTTATTGTACTTATTTAAAGTCTCATAAAAAAATACATTATCATTTTTCAAAGGTTTACGAATAGCAATTGTATTGCCGGTTGGGTATTTCAGCGCCGGATTTTTTGGTAATACAATTGTATTTCGCCCTGGCCATAGTTCGCTTATTTTATCGATTGCTTGACTGCCAATAACGTCGAGAGCCTTCATATCAACAAACTCTTCGAGCGGATACTCTTCTGGAAATACCAGTAAAAATGGTTTATCAACAGGCCTTTTTTTTAGAAGGTGTAAACGTTCAATTTGTTTTTCACAGTAGCCTGCAAATACACCATAAATCGTATCCGACGGCATTACAACAATACCATCGTTTAAAAGTGACTTAGCGGCTTTAGCTATGAGCGTTTTAAATTCAGCTGATGTGTTTTGTACCGGAATGTTAAAGACATTAGACACAATTTCAATTATAAATCAAGCAAAGAGAACTGACAAGATTGGCAAAGTGTTCATTTGTTAAAGAGTAAAATACACGATTACCATCCCTTCTATCTTTTAAAACACCGAAGGATTTCATCTTTGATAAATGCTGTGAAACAGCAGATTGTGACATGCCGGTTAAATCAACAATTTCATTCACAGTGGCTTCTTTATCTTGAAGAAAACAAAGTATAACCAACCTTGCAGGATGGGCTAAAGCTTTTAGTCCATTGACTGCTTTACTAATATTTTCAGGGGCAATATGTTCGGTACTCATTTTGAATATACAGATAAATTAATATTGAGTCATGCTGTCAACTACGTTCATAAATATTTTGCCTAACTTCTTAAAAAGCGGCTACTTCTACTTTAATTAAAAAGAGTCAGTAACAAATTTGTTAGTTGCGGTATTTTGTTGAAAATACATGATCCCATAGACTGTTACTCACGCCAAAGTTTTTATTGGCGCTATTGTAATGATGTACGTTATGATGTTTTTTTAATTTTTTAAACCACTCCCATTCAAATGAAAAAAAATGGGTTGAAAAATGTAAAAAATCATACACGAGATAGCCTGTAACAAAGCCTGCGAAAAAACCAAGATAATCATTTGGCAATAATGCCTTAAACAGGAAAAAAACAATTATAGCAAGGGGAATACTCGCCCCGGGCGGCATAACCAGCCTTGTTGCATCTGTTGGGACCTCATGGTGTACGCCGTGTACATAAAAGTAAAACCATTTTAAATGAGTCTCTGCATATGGAGGATGAAATACAAATCTGTGCAAAGTGTATTCAGAAATTGTCCATACAAATCCACCTGTAATGTAAAAAATTAAAAAAGAAAAAAAGCCCGAATTCTCATTAAAAAAATACAAATAAATAGAAATTAAAATAACTGGAATATAAATAACAAGCGGAGTAAACGGATGAACATGCGATAATTTTTCAATGGTTGGATTTTTAAACATCTTGATTGTGTTTGAATTTTTCATCGCCTCTTTTATCGATGGAAATTTCATTTTATTCCTGGTTTCTGTATTTGAATCTGGTTTTGTTTTATCAAATATAGACGAAGTTTTTACATTGTTTGAGCGAACAGGTTTTGTCTTTTCTGAAGCAGCTTTACTTTTTGCTTTTGCAACAGTCTTCTGTGGTGTATTAACCCTGGCGGAGGCTTTAGTATTGTTTTTTTTTACTCCTCCCGCTGTTTTTACAGCCGAAACTTTTTTTTGGTTTGGACTTGTTTTTGATTTTGTAACTTTGTTGGCCATATTTAATAATTTTTAATTAATCCATAGCTTGTCAAGAATATTATTCTTGACAGGCGACGATAACCTGGACAAGAATCTTTTAAAAATGGATAATACAGAAAAAGTTCAACTGATACGAAAAGGCAATCAGGCTTTTAATGAAGGAAACATTGATCTGGCCTCGAAAATATTTAAAGCAACGGAGTATAAAGACGGTTTAATTCGAGTTGGCGATCATTATTATTTTGACCAAAAACAACCTTTAATGGCTTACGGATATTACAAGCGTGCAAATCATAACATTATGCTGGAAAAAATTTCTGACGGGTTTATTTTTGCCCTTAAATGCTGGCTTGATGATGATGTAAAAACCGAAGAAAAAGCGTAAACTTTTCTCCGAAGTTAAAAATTAAACAGATATCGCACCAGTTTTTAATAATCGGTATTTCTTGATCATGAAAATATTTTTATATAATTAATTTTATTTTTTTGATTTTTTGCTTTTTTCAGCGATTTGAATATCAATTGGTTTAACCGGTTCACCAAAAAATATTGTCCTGTGAGGAAATGGAATTTCCACTTGATTTTCATCAAATGTAATTTTTATTCTTCGAAGATACTCACGTCCAATCTCCCATTGACGACTTGGCATGGTTTTTATTCTACCTTTAATAACTACGGCTGAATCGTCAAATTTATCTAGACCAAAAATCTCAGGAACTTCTAACATATATTGTCCGAATTCCTTATCATGAAAAAGCTTTTCTCCTGTTTTATTCATCAATTTAATAACATTGTCGATGTTTTCTTTATAAGCCACGCCTATTTCGAAAACATGTGCCGACCACTCGTAGGTCGAATTACTCATCGTGGTTATTGTACCGTTAGGGAAAATATGAACAACCCCGCGAAGATCTCTCAGAACAATGGTTCGAAAATTAATATTTTCAACGAGGCCACCTGTACCATTTATCGTCGCTACATCGCCCACACGAATTTGATTTTCCAAAATGATAAAAAATCCTGAAATAATATCTCGCACCAGATTTTGCGATCCAAAACCAAGAGCGACTCCGACGATTCCGGCGCTTGCAACGATTGGCCCGACATCAACTCCAATCTCTTTTAAAAGAATTAAAAAAACAATAAGATACATAGTGAGCATAGCGCCCTGACGGACAAGTCGAACAATGGTTTCAATACGTTTTTCTGATTCTGAGGGTGTTTCTCCGCTTGATTCGCTGCGCTTTGTTAATTGTTTTTCAAGACGATAAAGAAACCTTTTTAAAATTTTTGCAAGAAACCATGAAAGTACTAATATAAAAAAAATCCGAAAACCTGTTTTAATGATCATTTCAATTTTAATTTCTGCAAATAATTCCCGAAATATATTCATAATTTTATTCAAGTCCACTTACAGTATCAAATGATCAATAGACAAATCGTCAAGCAATTCATCAAATAAAATTCGCTCCCCAATAACTCTTTATTTTTATAGATAGCACATCATCTTTAAAAATAAAGTGATCATATTAATTAAAAGTTGTATATTTAGAAAAGGTACAAATATGGCATCCATCAAATTTGATTTTTTAAAGCTGCGCAGTTTAAAATTAAAAATACATTTGCCAATTATCGTCCTCTTATTGTTGCTTTCTCTGTTGTATGTTTATTTTCGTTATGTTGAAAATAAGCAGTATGTTAAAATTGGAGTATTACATTCGCTTACCGGTACAATGGCGGCCAGTGAAACTCCATTGGTAGATGCTGTACAATTTGCAGTTGAAGAAATCAATGATTCGGGAGGTTTAAATGGTATTCCAGTTAAAATCATTGTCGCCGATTGTCGTTCTGACGCTAATTTTTGCGCTCAAGAAGCTCAACGACTCATCAGCATCGAAAAAGTCAACGCTCTCTTTGGTTGTTGGACTTCAGATTGCCGAATTGCAGTAAAGAACGTCGTTGAAAAATATAATCTTCTGTTATTTTACCCCTTGCAATACGAAGGACTTGAAAAATCATCCAACATCATTTATACAGGCTCTACTCCAAATCAGCAAATCATGCCCATGGTAATATGGGCGTTACAAAACAAAGGTAAACGCTATTATCTGATCGGATCAGATTATATTTTTCCGCGTATAGCTAATTTCATGATTAAAGAAGTTTTAAATATTTATGGCGGATATTTAATGGGAGAACGGTATCTCCCCATGGGGTCAAAAGATATGGCCATTGTAGTTAATGAAATATCAGCTTTAAAACCGGATTTTGTAGTAAACACCTTAAACGGCGACAGTAATACTTCTTTTTTTCACGCTTTGTATGCGGCTGGAATTAAAGCCGCTAAAATACCTGTGTTTTCCACCAGTATCGCAGAAGTTGAGTTACAGACAATCGGCCCAACATATGTCGAAGGACATTATGCTGCAAAAAATTATTTTCAAAGCCTTGATACGCATGAAAATAAAATCCATGTAGAAGCTTTTAAAAATCGATTTGGAAAAAACAGGGTATTTGATGATCCTATGGAATCAAGTTACGTTGGAGTAATACTTTGGGCAAATGCCGTTCGTGAAATAAGTTCAACGGATTCTGATATTCTAAAAAGCATACTGATGCACCAGACATTTCATTCCCCGCAGGGAATTGTCTCAATCGATTATAACACACAACATTTATGGCAAAAAGTATTTATCGGTCAAGCAGAAGCAAACGGACAATTTAACATCGTCTGGAAAACAGATCAATCCGTTCGTCCTGTTCCATATCCTGTTTTTCATAACATTGAGGAATGGAAAAAAATAAAAGAGTATCTATCCGGAGTAAAACGATGAAATTTCGGTCATTTACACATCGTCTTCTTTTCGGATTTATTGTTGTTGGGTTTTTACCGCTTGTATTTTTTGGTATCTTGAGTCTTTATCAAAATGAAGTTGAATTAAAAAAAGAATCATTAAATATAGTATCTCGACTGGCAGATAAAAAAAACATTCAAATTAAAACCTACATTTCAGAACGGATCCAGGATATCGAATTGCTAGCTCAAACGAAAATTGTAGAAAGAGCAATTTTGGAATTATCAAATCCTTTTCAACCAAACTCATCAGATTATCAAATTAAAATCAAACCTTATAATGAGCGCTTTTCCAATTACATCGATTCAAACAGTTCTACATTATTTTATGATATACTTCTCATTACTCCCCAGGGCGAAATTATTTATACCTATCGTCATGAAACAGATTTTGCCACCAATCTCAACACCGGTTTGTACCAAAACACCGGATTGTCAAAAGTGTTTCACGCATCCCTGATGCAGCTAGAAAGCAGCGTTTCTGAATTTGAGCTTTATGAACCCTCTCGTAAATCTGCCGCATTTATTGCTACGCCAATTCTTCGAAACGGTGTATTGATTGGAGTTTTAGCGCTTCAGCTTGATTCTATACAACTGATAAAAGTAGCTGTCGATAATACAGGGCTTGGCAAAACCGCTGAAACTGTTTTGGCGAAATTAACAGATATTGACAAAGCTGTTTTTATTGTAAAACAAAATTACACTCCTGATGCAGCAATTAAAGAAACCTTTGATTTAAAAACCAGTAGTTTACCAATGCGCTCTGCTTTATTGGGTAATAGAGGAAGCGGCATTGAAGTTGATTATAGCGGCAAAAAAGTATTTGCGGCATGGCGTTACCTGCCAGAATTACATCTTGGAATGGTAGTAAAGGTAGATGCTGATGAACTACTTGCACCGATCTACAATAAACGAATATATTTTCTTGAACTCTTGTTTGGCGTGATATTTTTCAGTGCAATTATTGCTTATTTCTTTAGCCGTCAGATTATAAAAAGAATTCAAAACTTTGTCGAGGTCTCAAACGAAATTGCAAACGGTAAGCTTGGTAAAAAGGTGGATGATTCAGAATCTGATGAGATTGGAATACTCGGCCGAACCTTTAACCATATGAGCGAAAAGCTGCAAGCATTGTATGGCACTCTCGAAGCTCGTGTCGAAGAAAGAACACAGGAATTGGAAGTTACCAATGAACAGTTACATGATGAGGTTCGACAGAAGGAACTCAGAGAACTTGAATTATTAAAATTCCAGGCCATTATAGATTCTACAGACGATGCTGTCATAAGTCAATCTCTCGATGGAATTGTTCAAAGCTGGAATCATGGCGCTGAAATTATTTTTGGATATTCTGCTTCTGAAATGATTGGAAAACCAATGAAAATTTTGTGCCAGATGGATAATCAAAACGAAGAACAGGAAATTTTATCACATATTTGTACTGGAGAAAAAATTGAACATTTTGAATCAGTACGCAAACGTAAAGACGGTGCATTGATCAATATCTCCGCCACAATATCGCCAATTTTTAATTTAAACGAAATTGTTATCGGCATGTCAAAGATAATTCGAGATATCACCATGAAAAAAAAATTTGAAGTAGAATTGGAAAGAAAACAAGAACTACTTAATGAAGCACAGCACCTGGGCAAACTTGGCAGCTGGGAACTAAATCTGGTAAAAAACGAATTGATCTGGTCTGATGAAATTTACAAAATCTTTGAACTAAACCCGGAAGAATTTGATCCTTCATATGAAAAATTTTTAAGCGTAATTCACCCAAACGACAGAGAAATGGTAAACCAGGCTTATACAAAATCTCTGGATGATAAAAAACAATATTCCATCGAACATCGTTTACTTCTGGCTAACGGTAAAATTAAATGGGTAAGAGAACAATGTTCGAGTTATTTCGACGAATCCGGAAAACCTTTAAAATCGATAGGCGCAGTTCAGGATATCACTGATCAAAAAAAGGCTCAGGAAAATTTACGGGTAGCTTCTGTTGCATTTGAAACTCATGAAGCGATTTTAATAACAAACACAAAAGTTGAAATTATAAAAGTTAATCAGGCATTTACCGAAATCACCGGCTTTAGCCCTGAAAATGTTTTAGGTAAAAATCCCAAGATTTTAAGTTCCGGACGACATGATAAAGCTTTTTATAAAGCCATGTGGCATGATATACTTTTTAAAGGTTCCTGGACAGGGGAAATATGGGACCGGCGTAAAAATGGTCAAATTTATCCCAAATGGCTTACCATTACCGCAGTTAAAAACGACATGGGTGAAACAACCGAGTATGTGGGAATCTTTAGTGACATTACTGCCAGAAAACAAGCTGAAGAAGAAATTCGAAATCTTGCCTTTTATGACGCATTGACAAAACTTCCAAACAGACGATTATTATTAGACCGATTGAGTAATTCGCTTACCACGTCTATTCGAAGCAATAACTATTGTGCTGTATTATTTCTAGATATGGATAAATTTAAAACACTAAACGATACGCTTGGACATTTTTATGGCGACATGTTATTAATAGAAGTCTCTGAGCGTATAAAATCCTGCATAAGAGAAAAAGACACTGTAGCAAGGCTTGGCGGTGATGAATTTGTTGTGCTGATTGAAGAAATCGACTCTAATATGGAACAAGCTGCGCAAAAAATTGCAATTGTCGCAGAAAAAATTCGTAAAAAACTTAATTCTCCTTACCAACTTTTAGATCATGAATATCTCAGCTCACCAAGTATTGGTGTTAACATCTACCGCAACGACAGTGGTTCCGTCGATGATATTTTAAAACATGCCGATATGGCAATGTATCAAGCAAAAGACTCTGGCCGAAATGCCGTTCGCTTTTTTGATCCGTTAATGCAAAAAACAGTAGAAACCCGTGCTGCATTTGAATTGGACCTGCGTCATGCACTGCCGGAAAATCAACTATTTTTATATTACCAGCTTCAAGTTGATCAAAAGAATCAACCCATTGGCGCTGAAGCTCTTCTACGCTGGATTCACCCGCAACGAGGCTCTGTTTCTCCCGCACAGTTTATACCTGTTGCAGAAGAAAGCTCATTGATTCTGGAAATCGGCTACTGGGTTATCGATGAAGCCTGCCGACAACTTTCAAAATGGAGTCTCAGCGATAAGACAAAACACCTGACTATGGCAGTCAATGTCAGCGCAAAACAATTCCGGTTAACCAAGTTTGTCGATTATATCACCAATTTGATTCATACTTACGAAATAAACCCAAACATGTTAAAACTTGAATTAACCGAAAGCATAATCATGAGCGATATTAAAGAAGTTGTTATTAAAATGAATGAACTAAGAAAAATTGGAGTTAAATTGTCTTTAGACGATTTTGGCACCGGATATTCATCGCTTTCTTACTTAAAACAATTACCTCTTGATCAACTAAAAATAGATCAGAGTTTTGTACGCGATATCGCCACCGACCCAAATGATGCGGTAATGGTAAAAACCATCATTAATCTTGCACAAAATTTTAAATTGGATATCATTGCCGAAGGCGTCGAAACCAATGAACAGTTGAACTTTCTTAAACAACATGGTTGTAACGCCTATCAAGGTTATTTTTTTGCCAAACCCATTCCTATTGAAGAATTTGAAAAATTACTATAATTTAAAGAAAAAACAATATTCAAATTCGACGATATTTAAAATAACTTCAAAAAACCAATTCCATCTTCTAAAACCACCAATCACTACATTTAACTTAAGAAAGAGCCATGAAAACCATTTTATATTCATTTATCTTCTTAAAAAACTGTTCCTGGTTAACAACAAAGGTATGCCCTGCCTCAACAGCTAAAATACGGCAGGCATTTTGCCGCATGGTTTCAATGGTATGAAGACCAACGGTAGGCACGTCAAAACGGGTGTCCTGACCTTTTCTAATTGCTTTACATACAACGGCAGTATTTTTAACAGCATACATACAGGCTCGCTTTATAGCCTCATCGGTACCTTCAATAGCCTCAACTGCCAAAAGAGTTTTATTGGCGACTATGACGGTTTGTCCAATATCCAGCCATGCAATTTTTTTGGCAAATTCCATTCCGTAGTTTATATCTGTAAGTTCGCTTTTGCTTGGTTTTTGTTTTGAATACAGACCGGGAGTACATAAAAGAGATTGTAAAAATAATTCTTGTTTTAATATTTCTATTTTAATTTTTTTAAGCTCCTCTGCTATCAGGTTAAAAATAGATTTATCATTCCAATCTTTAAGTTTTCTTAGCAACATCAATGTTTTTAAATTAAACCTGATGCCTTTTAAAATATTTTTTTTTTGAACCTTGCCAATAAACAAAACATGGGTAACTTTATCAGCCTTTAACTTTTTCAACACTTCATCAAATTTTCCCAGGCTGATTTTTCGAAAGGCGACTTTATTTTCTTCTATACTCTGAAGCAATTCCTTATTATCCTCATCTAAAACATAGACATAAATTTGCATTTTTTTTTCTTGATTTCTTTTTAGAGCTTCTGTTAGTGCATACAGGGGTAAATTTCCGGAACCTGCAATTATGCATAGATTTTGAATTTTCATGCTCTTACCTTATTTAGATCAGTAAATTTTGTCATAAATTTATTTTTTAAAACCAGTGAAATAAAAACAGTGATTATAATCAACGCTGAAGGCGGCAAAATGACATGCGGATAAAAGAAAATTAAATCTTTATTTAACGCGATGATAGAACCCAAACCGGCAATTTCAGAACCTGATGACAAGCCAAGAAATTCAAGAGCTGTAACGGTCAACAGGCTCCCAGGTAAGTATAAAAAAAATAAAAAAAATAAATCTGATAAAATAAAAGATAAAAAATGTCTGCCATAAATATGCAATTTCCCTCCTCCCATGGCTTTACTGGCTTCGATAAATGGAAATCTTTTATATTCATTTAAACGCCCCAAAAGCCATTTTTGATTAAAGGCCCACTCCGAAACGCCAATCACGATGATCATCGTATAAAAACCTTCCCCGATTAAATACCCCAAAGACAGGGCCAATAATAAAGATGGAATTGTCATAAATGCTTCCGAAAAACGACTCATCCAGAAAAAACCAAAATGAGATTTAAATTGAAACTTAAATATACTTAAACGAGGCAAGACAAATGTCCAGGCGATGAACAATCCCAAAAAAGAAAGCAACAACGCCAAGCCGCGTCCGAAAACTGCCACTAAAACGGTCTGCCAATAGCCCCATGCCATTAAACCAAGCATGTCTTCACCCAGAGGAGAATATCCAAAAAGGCTAAAATCAGTTATACCATGAATGTATGGTTTTTGGTAGGCCAACTGCGGATGAATCTGAGGTCTGCCAAATAACATAAATATTCCCAAAACAGCAGGAAATGCTATAACAAAAATAATGGGAATATTATCTTTCAACTTTACCGCTTTAAAACTCATCGTGATTTCCTAAAAAACCGGCATAAACCCGATCAACCAATTCCTGAACAATTGTGATTATAAATATCATCGCTGAAACAAGCACCAGTATACCAATGAGTAAATTAACATCATAACGAAGAAGCGCTCGAAGAAGTAAATTACCAACTCCTGAAATCGAATAAATCATTTCAACAATGGCCGCTCCTGCCAAATATGACCCCAGTTCTAAAAGCCAAAACGAAAATAAAGGCAACGACATATTTTTAAATATAAATTTTGAAAAAACCCTGTGTTTTTTATAGCCATAGGCTTTTGCCGTTAAGACATATTTTTTGGATAACTCACGTCTCATATATTCATCTGTAAAAATATAGACATGAGCGCCAGATTTTAATCCAAGTGCTATGCCGGGAAGTATAAACCAAAAGACAGAATCAACCCCGCCGGGCATAAACCAGTTTAACCATAATGAAAACACCCACAGCAATACAAGAGCGATGATAAAAATGGGGGCAGACATCATGGCATAATTTATTTTTTCAAAATATTTTTGAACAGAGGTGTTGTAATGACCATATATTCCGAGACTAACCCCGTATATTAACGCAAAAGCTCCCGCAAATCCTGCCAGAACAATGGTTTTTAAGAAGGCATTTAACACAACAAAAATTACCGGTTGTCCGGAAATTGTATTTCCAAAATCAAATTGTACCAGATGTTTTGCAACAATAACAAAATGCCCTGTTATGCTTAATTTGTTTCCGGTGAGTTCTTCCAGCAACTGTAATTCTTTCGCATCTGCGCGCTGACCGCCCAAAATCAAGGCGGCGGAGCCTTCGCGGCTTTTTTGTAAAATCAAAATAAAAAAAATTAAAAAAGTCAATAATATTACAAATGACAGCAATTTTCGGGCAATATATGGGAACATGTATTACCGGTATTAAATGAAAATTCCCCCGACAAGGATTATTTTTTAAAACGAAACAAGCCATCAGCAAATTCCCGATAAACGTGTTTTAATATTAAACATAAATTTAATGGCGGTTTATACATAAATTACAAAAGATAATCTTTTGACGTAATATTGTTTAAAGAATACATCTAACTTGCTGCGTGTGCCAATTTCATGATCGGCTGATGCCGATTGGCTAAACCTTCTATGTTTATAAAGCCAGTTTTACCAAAGTTTCTTATTTCTTTTATGAAGTATTTATTAAAATAAACCGATATTACTATGGTGATCGTTATGTTCCAACGGCTAAACGAGTCATGAAAGCAGGGTTATGTTTTCCAATTTAATAGAAAAAATATTATATCGATATACAAAATCAGATTTGGTTAGACAAAAGCGCGCCAAGGCGTTATTTATTTTTAACGTCATGATACTTGTTGTTTTTCCGTTATTTTCACTGGGATATTACGTATATTTGCCAGAAAGACTTGCGATGTTTGCCATACCTGCATTGATTTTATGCAGTAGCTCAATTTTATCATTGCTTTTTTTAATTTTCGGCTGGTACTTTTGGGGAGCACATTTACTGGTTTTAACAACCACCGTCATCAGTGTAATTGGTTTATGGGTAAAAATTGGACATGATGACTACGTCGGTTTCACTTCATACCCCTACGTGATGATCGCAGTTTTAATCATTGCTGCGTTATTCGGCATGAAACGAATTATTATACCCATTGGTTTAATATTCTTAGTAACAGTAAATTTATACTATACAGAAGTAGGTCCCAATTTAACCGGTAATTTAAAAGAAGGCGCCAAAGTTGGTACGATCATTGCGACGCTTGTGTTTGTGATTGGCTCCCTTGGATTACTTCTGTTAAGATCCATTATGGATACAGCTCTTGATCTATCAGCGAAAGATGTAAACGAAAGACAGGTGCAACTTGAAAAAATTCAAAGACTTGTTCAGTCAGCAACCCTTTCCGATGCCCTTTCAAAATCATCAGAAAACCTTCATCAAATGAGCGTTGATTTAAAGTACAATGCCTCTGGTACGGTTAAAACTCTTTCTCAAAATGTAAATTCAATAACTACCAATGCCGCCTATACGGAAGACATTGCTTTAGCTGCAAGAAAACAGGCCGAAATGGTTAAAAATGTAACTAAAAACCTTTTAGAAGTAAATGATCTTCTTATGGACTTAACTACAAAATCAACCAAATATGAGGGAAAAGTACGAGAAACTTCAGTCGAAGCTACCAAAGGGGTTGGTAGTGTTAGACAAACCTTGTTTGCTGTTTCGGAAGTAAAGTCCAGTACAGATAAAATTGAAGCCATGAACATAACTATTCAGCAAATTGCCGACAAGGTAAATATGCTTTCATTAAATGCATCCATTGAAGCGGCTCGCGCGGGAGAATACGGCAGAGGTTTTTCTGTGGTTGCGGAAGAAATCAGTAAACTTGCCGAACAAACCAGCGAAAGCGCGGCCAGCATTGCCGAACTTGTTGCTGAAGAAATAGAAAAGGTTGACATAAGTAGCGATCTTGTAAATTCACTTGCGCAATCATTTCTCTCAATTGCTGATAACATGTCTGAAGTGGAAGATTTTATGCATGAAATCAACTCAAGCGCAAAAGAGTCCAGCGAAAAATCTCAAGACGGCAAAAAAATGATTCTGGATATGCATAGTCTTGCAACGGGAATTACCCAGCTTACCGATAAACAAATGCAAAGTAAAGATATAATTCTTGATGAAATTAAAGACATCAATAAGAAAGCGCAGGGACTGGAAAATAATGCGGATCGACTTGAAACTTTATCTCGTGAAATACGTCGAAGCGCAAATGAATTAAACAGCATTATAGAAAAAGTATAATGTCTTCGCCCCGCACCATTATTTCAGATATTGTAGTTAAACCCGACGGGCAATGGTATTCAGGCGCTTCTAAAATTGAAAATAAATCCATTTTACTTTTTTTTAAGAAAAATCTCTACGCTGATGTAAACGGAGTATTCATCTACAACGAATTTGAATCAAAATCTGAAAAAGCTTATATTAAAGTGCAGGGGCCTGTCTTAAAAGTAACCGGTATCTCAGATCATTGTTTCATACTCGATAATGAGGAAAAACTGGACATTGCAGGCAAAGAAATTGCTATGGATTCTCAGGAGAAATTATATATAGTCATTGAAAAATTAAAGGCATGGGCTGTATTTAACCGGCAGGCTGCAGATGATTTACGAGGCCGATTGACCCAAAGCAATGATGTTTATTTATGGAATGACAAGCCGATTCGGTTAATTAAAAAAATCCCGTGGTTTTTCGGTTAATTCAAGACAAATTTATTACAGTAAAGACACAATCGCAGAGTTTGATGAAAAAGATGGTTAATAAATTTTTCTTAAAACCTTATTTAACTTTTAGAATCTTGA
>JAOUFY010000087.1 GCA_029857955.1 Spirochaetia bacterium | reverse complement strand
TCACGCGGCGTCGCTGCGTCAGGCTTTCGCCCATTGCGCAATATTCTTAACTGCTGCCTCCCGTAGGAGTCTGGCCCGTGTCTCAGTGCCAGTGTGGCCGATCATCCTCTCAGACCGGCTATCCGTCGTAGCCTTGGTGAGCCATTACCTCCCCAACTAGCTGATAGACCGCAGGCCCATCCTGAAGCGGATGTATCCATCCTTTACCCTCTCGGGACTATGGGGTATTAGCCAGCCTTTCGGCTGGTTGTCCCCCTCTTCAGGGCAGGTTCCTACGTGTTACTCACCCGTTCGCCACTCGTACCATTGCTGGTTTACCGTTCGACTTGCATGTTTAAGACGCGCCGCCAGCGTTCGTTCTGAGCCAGGATCAAACTCTCCATTATAGAAAGCTCTAAAGCTCAAAATTCAGTCAAGCGACTAAATTATTCATTTTTTGTTCTGTTCATAAACCCAAAGGTTTATTAACGGAAGCCTGTAATTTGCTATCTGTTTTTCAAAGAACAACGTATCCTCGAAAGTCTTAACTCCCGAGATGTGATAGAAATGAAATCTTAGTCAGCCCGTCAATTACTTTTTATGTAAAAGATCGAAACTTGCTAAAAAAGTTCGTTTCTTGTTTATCCCTTTCTCAAGCTAATCGGGATAATCTCCAGATGAGCCTATGTACAGCTCACGGGGAAGTGGTAAGGATAATATCGAACTCATCTCGTCAACTGCTATTCAATAAAAAGTACTGGATTGTGATAAAAAAAACAAATTTTTATTGTTCGTTATTCGGCTATATTTTAAAATCCTTGATTTTATAGATTATCTGCATCCAATATATAATGAAGAATTGTAAACAAGGTTGTTTTTACGAAATATGCTGGTGCAACACAGCATATTAAAAATTGGCACACGCAGCAAGTTTGTTGGGCTTTCTGTGGTTTTCTGTCCATTATGTGACATAATCAAGTAAAAAATACATTTCAAATATTATTCAATACGAAATTGCTGCGTGTGCCAATGTTACCGCAATCATAAAACCTACCTTGTTTATAAATTAAAAGCATATTCAACTGATCATAGACCTGAATATTATTGTACTGCAAAAAGATATCTATATTTTTTCCAAAACTTGGACGCGCTTCCGGTACAGGGATGTACGTGCGTCTTAAAATAGAGTAACAAAAAAGGCTTTACTAAACAATCATTCTTGATACATTCAACAAGTTCATCAATTCATTTAATAATATATGAAAAAATATTTAATTCTTCTTATACCAGTTTTTTTACTCGCAGCAAGCTCTTCAAAATATGATAAATTTTATTCCTATATTAAAAACAATCAATATGACGATGCGAAACGTTTATTGGATAACTGGGGTAATTCAAAAGAAAATGATCCGCAATACTATATTTGTGCATTTAATTATTATATTATAAAATCAAGTACTGAGGTAAGTTCGATTGAAATGGAAGCTCCGGCAAATGGTCGATCTCTTGAACTATCTGACCCCATAAACCATGAAATCAAAGGCTACATTGTTTTTAAAAATGCCTTTAACCCTGATGTAGTAAAAAAGGGGATAAATATCATTAAAGAAGGAATTCAGAGATTTCCTGACCATTACGAAATGAGATTTGGATTATTATGGATTTATCAGGAATTATTTCAATTTGATTCCTACATAACAGAATTTGAAGATGCTTTCAGGTTTTTAAAACAGCAACATCTGGAAAAATTTTACTGGAATGACAATGTATTGATTTCAAACCCGTCAGATTTTTTGATTGAAAGAGTTCAGCAAAATTTAAATTACTTTATGAAAACTAAAGAGTTTTACGAAAACCCTGTTTTTTTAAATCAATACGTAGATTTAATGATAAAATACTATCCTGACCATAAATATGGGTACTCAAACAAAGGAGTTTTGTTTTATATTAAAAAAGATTATCAAAATGCGTTAAAATACTATTTAACGGCATACAATCTTGATAAAAGCGATCTTTTAGTTATAACAAACATTGGCTTTACTTACAAAATGTTAAATGATATTCCAAATGCTAAAGAGTATTTCACCAAAGTTCTAAATATTGGCACGGATAAATATTTTACCGGAATTGCTTCAAAACAATTAAAATTGTTAAAGTAAATTCCCTTAGAAATAAAGTTATCCAATCTGAAAAAAATAATATATCGATTTTAATTCTTATTGCATGTGCTCCATAGCTTGGGCGCTCCCCAAAACTTGAACGTGCTCTTATTATTTTGCCCCGGAAATCTTTTAACAAAGTTTTAAATGAATTGTATGGAATGAATTGACGGCATCATCAATATATAAATAAGTCCGTATACTTATTGCAAAAATGAGAACATTATGATAAACGATGAAAATATTATTGAAAAAACATCTAATTACTTTAAAAAATCAGTTACATTAAAAATTCTCACCGTAGGTTTTTTAATTTTAGTTATGCTGATTCCGGCAGCCATGATTCAAAATCTTATTCAAGAAAGACAATCCAGAAGAAATTCTGTCGTTAGTGAAATCAGTCAAAAATGGGGGAACAAACAAACGGTTACCGGTCCATTTATCACCATTCCCTTTAAAACAACTTTTAAAGATGACAAAGGTAAAACTCAATATAATATAAACTACCTTCATATTCTTCCTGAAACTTTAAACGTTACAGGCAATATGAAACCTGAAGTTCGGTATCGCAGTTTATTTGAAGCCGTATTGTACAGTGCCAAATTACAAATCAACGGAAATTTTAAACTTCCACAGCTAAATCAGTTGAGCGCAGATCAAAAATACATACTCTGGGATGAAGCTTATTTATCTCTTGGTATCAGCGACATGCGCGGAATTCAAGATAAAATTATTATCAATTTTAACGGCGCAAATTACAGCGCCAATCCCGGTCTAAAGACAAGCGATCTCGCTGAAGCCGGCGTCAGTACCTTAACCATGCCGCTGAAAGCCAATGGAACTTACAAGTTTTCTCTGGATTTAAGCATAAATGGCAGCGAACAAATAAATTTCATTCCTCTGGGGGAATCGACCGCAGTCAAACTAGGTTCTACATGGCCCTCTCCAAGTTTTAACGGCGCCTATCTGCCAACTTCTCGCGATGTTGGTAAAAACGGCTTCTCGGCAAACTGGAAAATTCTTCATTTAAATCGAAACTATCCGCAATCCTGGGAAAGCGCTAAATATGATATCGATCCATCTGCATTTGGATTGCAGCTGATCATGACCGCCGACATTTACCAGAAATCCACTCGACTTGCAAAATACGCCATTATGTTTCTTGTATTTACATTTGCCGCATTTTTCTTTTCTGAAATCATCAACAAACAAAAAATTCACCCCATTCAATATATTTTAATTGGAATGGCGATTTTGCTTTTTTACACGCTGGTTTTATCGTTATCAGAGCACATCCGTTTTAATTTTGCGTACGTCTTGTCAGCTCTGGCCGTCACCCTTATAATTTCCGGTTATGCCCGTGCTGTGATTTCTAATTCCAGATTCTCACTAATGATATTGGTAATTCTCTCCATTTTGTATTCGTATTTATTTATCATATTACAACTTGAAGACTACGCCCTCATCATGGGAAGCATCGGACTATTGATCATTCTTTCGGTTGTAATGTATTTAACCCGAAAAATCAACTGGTACGAGATCGACACTCAATAACATAAATCGGGTATGTTTTTATTTAAAATAAAAATACTTGTAAAATGGATACCTTGCGGCATAACGGCATAAAGCCGCTGCCAGGAGTTACTGCAAATGGAGTTTCTATCTGAAACTATTTTACTTTTTGAGGCGGGAGATTCATTTTTTGGAATACTACTAATTCAAATTGCGCCTCAACTGGTTAAAAAGTCTTTTAAAGATTTCGCAAGTTTTTATCGGGTTGAAGACGCTAAAGAAATATTAATTCAAAATCATACGCTAAACTCGTCTGTTGTTGCTTTTGAAGTCGGTTTTAATTCTGTCTCTGCTTTTTATAAAAACTTTAGAAACATTACAGGCTATACGCCGGATCAATTTCGAAAAAAATTTTCCGGCGCACCATATCATCCTGTTGAAAACGAAGGTATTGTCGAATTACAAAAATAAAGTTACCGTATTTGCCTCATAAACTTAAACGTTTACAGTAATCGTTACCAATTGTACATTTACTTGTTGCAATTAATGAAACAATCTCCAATATTTGGTAAAAGCTGGCAATTCGGATATTTTGTTCTATTGCATTTACCTGAAACCCAGTTGGCGCCTGTTACATTTTTACAGTCTTGTTCAAGCGCTTTTGGATCTTTATCATTTACAGAACATGCAGTGTAATCGAAACAATGTTCAGGGGAACTGCTGAAAAAGCTGCTACTGGCAGGGTATTCGCAGGAATTGTTGATGTTGTTTGCGCAATGAAATCCGGTAATTAAAACTGCTACAATCATCATCTGTATTATTTTTTGAATAGACATATCTTTCTCCTTGTATATCTTTTTATTTAATAATTTATCATTATAAATTAAACTTGTCTTCCTGCGGCATGTCAAAGGAATCAAATTTGTTAAAAAACGTTTGGGGCAGGCCAAAGCCGCGATTTGGCCGAGGGGCAAGACTTTGCCCCTGTTTAAACATTGGATGTTATTTGCATTTGCATAGATGTTATTTGTATTTTCATTGACAGATTGTACTGACAATACTTCTTACACAAAAAATATATACAAGGAAGAAGAATTATGAGTGATAATTTGTTATTCGCCCTTGCCTGCTCTGTGCTGGCACTTTTATATGGGGTTTTTTCTATAAGATGGATTTTATCTAAACCAACCGGTAATGACCGTATGCGCGAAATTGCCGCCGCGATTCAAGAGGGTGCGAAAGCCTACCTCAATCGACAGTACACCACAATTGGTATTGTCGGCGCAGTGATTCTTGTCGTAATCGCTTATTTTCTAGGCGCTTACACTGCCATCGGTTTTGCCATTGGCGCAATATTTTCTGGCCTGGCCGGTTACATTGGCATGAACATCTCGGTAAGGGCCAACGTTCGTACCGCTGAAGCCGCTAATAACGGTTTAAATGCCGCCATGCAAATTGCCTTTAGAGGCGGCGCCATCACCGGAATGCTCGTCGTTGGTCTTGGTCTTCTAGGTGTCGCCGGTTATTATGGAATTCTTACTGCCTACATGGGCGTAGAAAGTAACGAAGCGCTACATGCCCTTGTCGGCCTTGCCTTTGGAGGCTCGCTGATTTCAATCTTCGCCAGACTTGGCGGAGGTATCTTTACCAAGGGCGCCGACGTCGGAGCCGACATCGTCGGTAAAGTCGAAGCCGGTATTCCCGAAGATGATCCGCGCAACCCTGCGGTTATTGCTGACAACGTTGGCGATAACGTTGGAGACTGTGCCGGTATGGCCGCCGATCTTTTTGAAACGTATGCGGTCACGGTTGTAGCCTCCATGTTACTTGGGGGTCTTTTATTAAAAGATGCCGGAGCTGCTGTAATTACATATCCGCTGGTTCTTGGCGGGGTCTCGATCATTGCATCGATCATAGGTACTTTTTTTGTAAAAGTTCGAGAAGGCGGAAAAATCATGAATGCCTTATATCGCGGTCTGATCGTCACAGGAGTACTTGCTGCCGTAGCTTTTTATTTTGTCACTGATTATGTGATGGGCTCAAATGGTACTTACAGCACAATGGCACTTTACGGCTCAGCCATGATTGGGCTGGTTTTAACCGCCGCCATGGTCGTTATCACAGAATACTACACAGCTACTCAGTATAAACCCGTTCGTCACATTGCCGAAGCTTCTACCACGGGCGATGGTACCAACGTGATCGCCGGTCTTGGCGTTTCCATGAGATCGACCGCAGCTCCGGTTTTGGCTGTATGCGCTTCTATCTGGGGAGCCTATGAATTAGCCGGTTTATATGGAATCGCCGTTGCAGCAACTTCCATGCTTTCGATGACCGGCATCATTGTAGCTCTCGACGCCTATGGTCCGATTACCGACAATGCCGGTGGAATCGCCGAAATGGCAGAGCTTGACGAAAAAATTCGTAGTATTACCGATCCGCTCGATGCGGTTGGCAATACTACCAAGGCCGTTACCAAAGGTTATGCAATTGGTTCAGCCGGTCTGGCCGCGCTTGTACTCTTTGCCGATTATACCCATACCCTTGAAACCAGCGGTATGAACATTGTTTTTGATTTATCTGATCACATTGTTTTAATTGGTTTGTTTATTGGAGGATTAATTCCTTATTTATTCGGTGCAATGTCGATGGAGGCAGTCGGTCGAGCAGCCGGCGGTATCGTAAACGAGGTTCGCCGTCAGTTTAAAGAAATGCCCGGTATAATGAAAAGAACCCAAAAACCAGACTATTCCAAAGCGGTCGACATGTTAACAAGAGCAGCGATTAAAGAAATGATCGCCCCCTCATTGTTACCGATTCTGGTTCCTGTCGTGGTTGGACTTGTTTTAGGTCCTAAAGCACTTGGGGGCGTACTTATCGGTACCATCGTTACGGGTATTTTCGTTGCGATTTCGATGACCACCGGCGGCGGCGCATGGGATAACGCTAAAAAATACATCGAAGACGGTCACTTCGGCGGTAAAGGCTCCGATGCGCACAAGGCCGCCGTAACTGGCGACACGGTCGGCGATCCATACAAAGACACTGCCGGCCCTGCGATTAACCCGTTGATTAAAATCATCAACATCGTTGCACTGATGATGATACCACTGTTAAAATAATTTGTTTATTGTTTTTGTAGTTTATTGTTTTTGTAGTTTATTGTTTTTGTAGTTTATTGTTTTTGTAGAGGTGGGTTTGAAACCCACCTCTACAAAAACCGACAACAAAAACCGACAATAAACTACAAAAACCGACTACAAAAACCGACAACAAAAACCGACAATAAACTACAAAAACCGACTACAAATAACCGGCAAAAACCGAGACCTGAAAACAAGAATATCATAATATGAAAATTATATCCTGGAATATCAATGGAATTCGCGCTGTAGAAAAAAAAGGCGAACTGCAAAAATTTCTTCAAAATGAAGATCCTGATTTATTGTTTGTTCAAGAAATCAAGGCAAAGAAAGAACAGCTCTCCAACTACCTGACTGAAAATTCCGAATACCTGCAATTTTATCATTCGGCTGAAAAACCGGGCTATTCTGGTGTCGGCGCCTGGGTGAAAAAATCGTGGATTAAAAAAAAGAACTTATCCCAATTGCCCGTTGTTGAAACCGGCATGCCCGGATGGAATGACAGTGAGGGCCGCGTGATATGCCTCGAATTTGCAAAGTTTACAGCCATTGGAGTGTACTTTCCCAACGGCGGCAAAAGTGAAGCAGCGTGGCTTGAAAAACTCGAATTCTACGAACATTTTCTAGGCTATGTAAACGACCTTAGGAAAACCGACAAGACGGTGATCTGGTGCGGCGACCTAAACGTGGCGCACAACCCTATTGATCTTGCACGTCCGAAAGAAAACGAAGGCAGCATTGGTTTTCGTCCAGAAGAACGCGCCTGGGTTGACAAAGTTGTTGATGCCCATTGGGTCGACGTTTTTCGCACATTATACCCAAATAAGGAAAGTTACACATGGTGGCATATGATTTCAAATGCCCGTGCCCGAAATGTGGGTTGGCGCATTGATTATTTTTTTGTCGATCAAGCCGATTTTGCGAAAGTTAAATCTGCCCCGCATATCAATTCGCAGATGGGTTCTGACCATTGCCCGCTGGCGCTGGAAATTGATATTTAAATTTCGAGGGAGCGGCTACTTTTTAGTAAGAAAATAGTGCGTTATATACAGTCGAAGAATTTGATATTGGTCGCATGAAACCCTTAAAAGAAGAATCAAAACTTCCCAAAGACATAATGGACAGAATTAACGA
>JAOUFY010000086.1 GCA_029857955.1 Spirochaetia bacterium | reverse complement strand
TCGTTAATTCTGTCCATTATGTCTTTGGGAAGTTTTGATTCTTCTTTTAAGGGTTTCATGCGACCAATATCAAATTCTTCGACTGTATATAACGCACTATTTTCTTACTAAAAAGTAGCCGCTCCCCCAATTTTAAGAAATCATTCATAAAGAAAAGCTTGACTTATGGAAAATAGAATCAATAAAGGTGAATGGATATACAAACTTTACGGCGACAAGGACTGGATGAAAACAAAATCCGTGAACTATATCTGTACAAAGTTCCGAGCTTAAAAACATGTGATAACTGGGGAGCCGTTAAAGAAATCGGGTTATTGGAGTTTCACGGCAAACATGCTACCTACAATGGCGCTTTAATACAATATGGAGAAAATGTATATTTTATTCCAAATTCAAGACTTGAAGCATTAGCGCCATATCGAAAATGGCATTTTAAAAATACAATCAGTGTTATTAAAGAAGTCGATCACAAAAAAGCAAATAAATAAATTTTTAGAATGGATAATTGAACTTTGTACGACAATCCGGACAAAGATATAAACCTTTTTTACTTACCCTGAGGTTTTGACCGCAATTTGGGCAAAACACAATGTTCATTTGAGCAACGTTATAATCTGTTTTTGTATGTTCCATTTGGCTTAAATCAATATATTCTTCGGCGCTTGATTTCAAAGTGTCGCTCGATGTTTTCTCATAAAATTCTGCCACATTCATGGTATTTGTTAAATTATTATGGGTTGTTTTAATTTGTACATTTTCATTTCGTATTTCAGGTGTAGCAGAAATACCAACAAAACTTTCACTGACTTCACCATCGGACTTAACATTTGTTTTTTTATCAGATTCCGCTGTTGATGGTTTATGTTTTAATTTATCTCCAAATTTTTCTTTAACCTGGGCAAAGTTTTCAACAATAGGTATACTGTCTGATATTTTTAAAAAATTTAACAGATTAAGCACTTCATTACTGACATGATAAAATATAAGACGACTATCTGAAGCATTTAAAATATGATTTAATTCCGTAATGATACCTATGCCGCGAGAGGAAATATATTCTAAACCAACGCAATTTAATGCAAAATAATGATAACCATTTGAACTTTTTTGAGTCAGCCAGTGTTTAAAATCAGGAGCAGTAAGACTATCAAGAGCGCCATACAATTCAATATTGAGAATTCCGTTATGATAAGATGTTTTTAGTTCAAGCATTAGTTTTCTCTAATTAAATAAGCATCTTTAATATTATTTTTATTTGTAATGGAATGATGAGTAGATGGAAAAACTCCGGTCGTATTTACGTTCTTTTTTATCATATCATCGATTTTTTGATCAATGTAGTCGATTTCTTCTTTAATTTTTTGTTTTTCAAATTTTTCAATGTACTGATTTACATCTTTTGTTAAATAATTTCTAACATAAGAATTTACTTTTTTTAGTTTAAAAGAAATGGGCAATTTAATTAACAAAGAAATAAAAGCCGTAAAAAAAATTGAACCTGACCAAATGATAAATATTTTTTTCATTAAACGCAAAATCATAAAGTCTGAATATACACGATTAATAACGACATGAAATGTTCCCTGCGGTTTTTTCCCCAAATAAACAGGAATTGAGTAGTCCATTGTTTCAAAATATTCCCTGGGTAATATATATTTAATTAAATACAAATATGAACGATTTTTATTAAAAGTATCATAAGGATAAGGTTGAATATTTACTTCATTTTTATAATTCATCAATCCCGAATGAAATAACTCATTATTATAAATACTTGAGACCCTGTTAATTGTGGAATTTGCATTATTGGTTACTTTAGTCAAGTCGGTATGAGCGTAAACACTTCCTTTACGGTCCAGATAAAAGATTTCCTGGATCATTTTATTTTCCTCATCTATACCCTGCTTGTCATAGAGATCTTTAATTACTCCATTGATCGCAGCATATTTTGAAGTTTTAACCGCATTTTGAATTGTATCTGACGACATGGCTAATATATCCACGCCATATTTTTTGAAAATAGTCTCCGTACTCTCAACTGTATCTAAAATACTAAAATATGAAACTATTCCGATAATGACAGTGATCAATACACTTATCAGCGTAAAAACGATGAAGTAGAAACCTGAAGAAACCGATAAAAAATCAAGATTTGCCAGTGCCGGCTCTTTAACAGCCGTATTTAATTTTTCCTTAACCACAACATTCGCTGCAGAAAAATTATTGTTTTCGCCCATACTAGCCTATCGACATAATTTAAATATTTTTTAGTAAAATTGTATAAATCATAAAATGTTCGAGTCATTGTATAATATACTTTTACCGCCAGAAAATCAACTAATGGCCAGATAAACTCCGCTATGGATTATATATTTTTGAAAATTTAATTGAAAATTTTTATTTCTGTTTTATTCTATAAACTCGATCGAGGTTTGTTTTTTCAGCTATAAATTTTAAAAAATCTGCTTCAGAGACAGGTTTGCTGATATAATAACCTTGAATACTATCGCATTTCAATTTTTTTAATATCATCATTTGTTCTTTGGTTTCTACACCTTCGGCGATGACCTTTATTTTCATGCTGTGGGCCATTGAGATAATAGCCATAACGATGGAACGATCAGATTCATTGTCAATGATATTTTCAATAAAAGAAACATCAATTTTTAATGTATTTACCGGTAGCATTTTTAAATATGTAAAAGAAGAATATCCGGTACCAAAATCATCAATCGCAAGTTCAATGCCAAGTTTTTTTAATTCTTTAATAATTTCAATTGATTCCTTTGGGTTTTCCATTAAAATACTTTCTGTCATTTCTATTTGAAGTCTATTGGAACAACCTATATAATCTTGAATTTTTTTGGTAATTAACGATATCAGGTTTTTTTCTTTTAATTGCAAAGAAGAAAAATTTACAGATATTTTTAAATTATTTATCTCGTTTGTGCTCCATTTTTTACACTTTTTAAGAGCTTCCACGATTACCCAGTTGCCTATCTCGACGATAATTCCAGCATTTTCAGCGATTGGTATAAATTTTGACGGAGGAATATTGCCCAGCTCAGGATGATTCCATCGAAGCAATGCCTCAACACCCATAATTTTATTTGTATTTAAATCTAATTGCGGCTGAAAATGAAGTTCAAGGTTATTGTTATCAATTGCCTTACGAAGATCATTCTCAAGCTTTAAAGTTTGGTGTGATTCCAGCGTCATTTTTTGAATAAAAAATGAATATGAACTCGGGCCTTTATTTTTTGCACGGTGTAATGCTGTATCTGCATCTCTTAATACACTTAAAGTACTTTCTTCTCCGCCTTCATATAATTTTATTCCAATACTGGCGGTTATGGTTATTTCTTGATCATCAATTAATATTGGACTCCTCAATGAATCCTGCAGTTTACCGACAAAGTGAGTTAATTCGCCTACAGTACAATATTTTTCTGTAATTATACCAAATTCGTCTCCGGTTAAACGTGCAATTGTATCTCCAGGTTCAATTAAACCAAATAATCTTTGAGATACTTTTTGAATTAAATGATCCCCTTTGGAATGACCAAGTGTTTCATTAATCAATTGAAACCGGTCAATATCGAGAATTAATATGGCAAATAAATTTACCTGACCTTCAACTTCTTTCATTAATAATTTATTAAGCCTGTTAAAAAAAAGTTCCCTGTTTGGCAGGTTTGTTAAAGGATCATGGAGCATATTAAATACTATTTCTTGTTCATATTTTTTTATTTCGGTTATATCTTCTATAAGTACCATTATAAAATTATCTTCCGGATTACTAAAGGATTCAACCACATTTGAGCTGAATTTACAGATCAATTCAAGACCAGAGCGCGAAATTAATTTAATCTCTATTGTGGCATAGGTATGATGGTTATTAATCAGATTTCGAAAATATATTCTTAGTTTTTCGGCGTCATTTTTATGAACACAATTTATAATATACTTATCTCTTAAACCTATTTTCAAATAACCGGTTATTTTTGATAAAGTTTCATTATATTCCAGTATATCGCCTGTTTTACTCATCAATAAAACCCCTACGCTGGAATTATGAAAAATAGCCATGTAATGTTCCTGGCTTTTGATCAATTCTTTCTGATAATGAATACGCTCGTACAATTTTTTTATCTGATTTTCAAGAATATGAAGTTTGAATCCTATTGTTTTCGATTGAACCGGTTTGACAACATAGTCATCTACTCCAAGATTTAAGGCTTCATCAAGCAGATTCATCTCTTCATGGCCTGTCATCATCAATATAATACACTCATCATTGTACAAATTTCGAATCTTTTGTGTAAGCAGCAGCCCGTTAATTTCAGGCATTTCAAGGTCAAGAATGATCAAGTCATAGTGATGTAATTTTATGTTTTCCCAGGCTTTAACCGGATCATTAAAAGTAATAACTTTATAATTTAATTTTATTAGAGCTGCTTCCATTAAAAATAAACTTACTGGATCATCATCTACTATCAATACAGGTTTTATCATAAATGTTTTAAATCAGTAAATTTTTCATTAATTTTGCAGCACATTTTTTTTAAAATTAGAATTCAATAATTTGCACTGATGTGTCAAGAAATTAAACTTTTAGATTATCTATTTGTAAAATAAAATTACTTGATTTTTAAGTAAATTATATTGATCTTTAAATAAAGACCATATTTCATGATGATTCGTTTGGGGTGCTCGACGGTAAAAAAATATTCTTATTATTAAATATTATATTTTAACGTCGGGCAGGGGAAAGGCTTTTCCCCTTTAAATATGACTTAAATTTATAATGATTACTTTTCAGTATCTTTTATAATTCCCATTGAACGTAACAATGGAAAAGGCGGTTCGCCGCCGATCAAAACAAATACATAATCATTTTCTACAACGGATAAGTCTTCATTTATTTTAATGCTTACGTTTTTTTCTGTAATTTCTGTAAGTTCGGAATTTAACATTATTTTAATTGAACCGTTTTCTTCTGCATTTTTTATTGCCCGCATATTTTTATCTTTAACTCTAAAAAAACTGTCTTTTCGATACGATAAAATAACTTCATTGTTTTTTGATAGAACCACGGCAGCTTCAATAGCCGAATCGCCGCCCCCGACCACAATGATTTTCTTTTTTTGATAAGCATCCGGATCAATTAATCCGTAAGTAACTTTTAAAAGTTCCTCGCCTTTAATACCGAGTTTGCGCGGAGTTCCTCTGCGGCCTAAGCAAAGAATTACATTTTTTGTTTTAAACGCCGCCGTATTGGTTGATACATTAAAATATTTACCATTTGCTTCAGAAAAAATACTCTCAACTTTTTCGCCTACATGCAGGTTTAAATTATATTTTTTAACCATTGAATTCCAGATATCAATCAATTCTTCTTTTTGAATTTCTGATTTTTTTATTGTACCATACAAAGGAAGATTTATCGGAGAGGTCATGATCATTTTTTGTTTGGGATAATTTGATACGGTGCCTCCAATAGCCCTTTGTTCAATGGTTACATATTTAAGCTTATGCTCATGAGCGGATAATGTCGCAGATAATCCAGAAGGTCCAAGCCCAACAATGACAACATCGAAAATTTCAGAATCGCCCGACTCTTCCGCTGAAGCTTTTAACGCAATATATTTAATTACTTCGTTACCCTGGTCTATCGCATTTTTTACCAACGGGACGCCGCTAAGTTCGCCGGCAATGAATATTCCGGGAACGATGGTTTCATTGTTTTTTGTAAGAACCGGCATATTGGGATCAGCGGCAAGCTCACCAAGCGTTACCGTCATAGCGCCTGTCGGGCATTGCATTTCACATTGCGCATGACCCACACATTTGGCAGGATTTACCAGCAAAAGACGTCCATCGACAATTCCCAAAGGAGAGTCATCGCCATGGGTTTCAGGGCAGGCCCGTATACAGGAACCGCATAAAATACAAATGCTGTGATCAATGACCGGATGCCTTGTTAAAGGTTTAATTTGATTTTTTAGCGAATTTTTATATGCTTCGCTTGATTTTTTACCAATCATACCCATGCTGGCAAAGTTATAAAGTAAAAAAGATACGATAACTAAAATTGCAATAACGATCAATAACCATGTCATGGTTCAATTTTTATTAGTTCGATGTTTTATAAAGCTATTTTTCTTTTAAAAAGCCCTTCTTCTGATTGAAACAACTATTTTTGGCAAGTGTATATTTGTTTGATATTTTTATTTGCACAACATAGAAAGATCTGATAAAGGTAACATATGGATCATCAAAGCAAATCAGAAGAAGAATGGAAAAATCTTTTAACTCCGGAACAATTTAAAATATTACGTAAATGCGGCACTGATTTGCCATTTACCAATAAATATTACAACAACCATGAAACCGGTAAATACCATTGCGCAGGCTGCGGCAGTTTTTTATTTGATTCAAATGAAAAATTTGACTCTGGTTCCGGATGGCCAAGTTTTACTTCACCTGCTCATCAAAATGCAATCCGGTTTATCGAAGATAATTCGCATGGGATGCATAGAATTGAAGTTCAATGCGCCAACTGCGGCGGGCATCTTGGACATGTTTTTGACGACGGTCCTGAGCCTACTTTTAAAAGATATTGTATAAATTCAACCTCGCTTGATTTTAAAGGAACATGATGAATGTTCGATATCTTTGCGCCAATTTTAAACGAAATTAAAAATAGTTCAAATGTAGAATTTTACTCCATTGATTTTTATTACAATTATACAGAAAAATTAAAAAAATTAAGTGGTTATCAAAATGGAAAACATTTTTTACCAAAATATTATTCCAAATCACTTGAAGAATTTGTACGGAGCGTTTCATTAAAAGATATTGAAGTTTCACTGCATGAAATAAGCGACAAACTCAGAGCCTCCCTGGAACTTGGCGTAAATGATTTTCATTATGAAGTAAACTCAGCAGACGGAGGTTTGTTTGAAACGCCTGGCATGACATTTAACTTGCAATGCAAACCAGACGTGAATAATTTAAATGAAGTTATATTTACCGCGCATCTGGCACTTCTAGCAAATAAAATTGCACAAACTAAAAACAGCTATATGGCTTTTCCTTTTCATTTTCAATATGCCAGCGTAATTTTACCTTCAAGCATTGATTTAAAAAATTTTATCGGGCAGCTTGAAAACTTTTATAAAGGTCAATCATCCGATATTTCGTATTATTATGACCCCTCCATTCAATATCTGGAAATAACCTCTAAATCTTCCAATAAGCGAATTCTACTTTATAGCGATCATTTTGAAGTATTTTTTTCTGATGAATATACAATTGCAGATTTTTTAGAAAATTTTTTATTTAAATTTTAAAAACAATTTCGTTTATTTTCAAATGATTGACAGAACAGTTATTTGTTTATAATGTACATAATGAAATTGTTAAGATTGCTAAAAGATGAATTATCTAAAGACATTCATATTTGGGTTCAGCATAAAATTATAAATGTTGATCAGGCGCAAAAAATCTGCGAACTTTATGGCATTGACTATAATAAATCAGCAACTCAAAACAAAGGGTATTCACTTCGTATTTAGCGGTTTTCGGTGAATATTTTAATGCGATTTTTCGTAATGATATTTTCTTTTGCATCCGGCCGCCTTGACTAAATCTAATGTGTATAAATATGACATAATGGATAAATTATATAATCTGTCTGGGTTTTTTTACTGTCCCTGAGTTGAAAAATCCAACAAAAGATGTCATTTATCCTGGCAGCCAAGCCTGATGACCACAAAATTATGTATAAAATGATTGAAAATCAGGATAAATTGGATAATGTCCAAGAGCTAGTAAGGGGCGGTAGGGCGCGTTGGAAAATCGGCCGCTCCCGGCCATCCCTTGGATGGCACCTTAACCTCCGTGTCAAATGAGAACGAAACTTTTAATACCCTCAAAAATCAGGGTTACCACATAGAGCATAATTTCGGGCATGGGAAAATTAATTTATCTAACAATTTCTTTGTCCTTAATTTGCTCGCCTTTTTCATGCACGAAA
>JAOUFY010000030.1 GCA_029857955.1 Spirochaetia bacterium | reverse complement strand
TTGTTTTCTTTTTGAGCGCTATGCATGCGAAAATCTATATGCGGCGTTTTTAATATTTCCTGGGTAAAGTTTTTTAAAGCCTGCATCGACTCAACTGTTTCGTTGGCGCTTGCCAGAACTCCAATTGTTTTTGAATCTCTAATGATTTGCGAAACTTTTTCAATCGCTAAATCAAGTGTTGAAGCATTTCCGGAAATTAAAACATTTTCTCGACGATTTTGATTGTAAAATTGATATCTTAAACGGCCGTAGTCGCATATCCAATAGGAGTTGACATCTTTATTAAATCTTGGTTTAATTCTTAAAATTTTATTCTCTCTATTAACTGCATAAACAACGTTACATCCTTTACCGCATGAAGAACAAATACCTTCGGAATGATTTAAAAACCATGTTCGGCTTTTAAATCGAAAATCGGTCAGTGTTAAAGCGCCGACAGGGCAGATATCAGCCATGTTGCCCTGATAGTTATGGGTAATTTTCTCGCCTGGAAGCGTTGCCAGTTCCGTTGAATTTCCACGTCTGGTCCGTGTAAAAGAATAGTCATGCGCAATTTCTTTTGTAAAACGCGAGCAGCGGTCACAATGAATGCAGCGGTTTAATTCCGGCGTAATGACATCCGAAAAAAGCGTTTTTTTAAAGGTTCGTTTTTTATCTAAAAACCGTGATTTGGTAAATCCGTATTGAAATGAATAATCCTGAAGAACACATTCGCCGGCCTGATCACATTCAGGGCAATCGAGCGGATGATTTACCAGTAAAAACTCCATGATGTGTTTTCGATTACTGATTACTTTTTCTGTTTTAGTTCGAATCACCATGCCCTCTGCCGGTTCCTGATAACATGCCGGCTGAAGTTTTGGCATAAAACTGATCTTGATTTGTCCTGATTCGTCTTTTGTAAAAGTTCCGTCTTTTTCACGAGCGGGCATTCCCACTTCAACCATACACATACGACAGTTACCTGACACGCTAAGTCCTGGATGATAGCAAAAACCGGGGATCTCTATCCCGATGGATCTGGCAAGTTCCATTATATTGGCTTTGCCGTTAAAACTGACAGGAATATCATCTATTAAAATTTCAGGCATGATTTATTTCCTCAGACTTTTTTTCAGCATCCAGAACTGCTTGCAGACCATATTTGCCTTTTTCAATGTAATCCATAAACTCGGATCTAAATTTTCGAATAAAGGCCAGCATTGGCGTTACAAAAGCATCGCCAAAAGCACATATGGTGTTTGGACCAATGTACTTTGCGAGATCTTCCAGGGTATCGAGATCTTCGATGCGACCTTCTCCGTGATAAATTCTGCCTAGTATATCATAATACCAGTCACAGCCTTCGCGGCATGGCGTACATTGACCGCATGATTCGTGTGCATAAAATTTCATCGCGCGATAAGCAACCTTTACCATATCTGTAGTTTCATCAAAAACAATTACGGCTCCGGTTCCCAGCATAGAACCTTTGGACTGAATGGATTCATAATCCAGAAGCATACCTTCCAGTTCATGGGGCAATAATACCGGTGTCGAACTTCCGCCGGGGATAATGGCTTTTAATTTTTTACCTCCGCGAACTCCGCCGGCAATATCTTCAAAAAATTCCTTCCATGGCGTTCCTAAGCTTAATTCGTATACGCCCGGTCTTTCTACGTGACCGGAAATTCCAAACAGCTTTGTTCCGCCAGATTTGGGCGTACCCAGTTCGGAATACCATTTACCGCCATTTGCAATAATGGGGGCAACGGCTGCAAAAGTTTCGACATTATGAACGGTCGTTGGTCGTCCATAAAGACCAAACTGGGCAGGAAATGGCGGCTTTAATCGGGGATAACCTCGTTTTCCTTCCAGTGAATTCATCAATGCGGTTTCATCTCCGCAAATGTAAGCTCCAGCTCCAAGATAAGTATGTAGATCAAAATTAAAACCGGTTCCAAGTATGTTTTTTCCTAAAAAGCCTTTAGAATAGGCTTCTTCAATGGCCTTGTCCATGGCCTGATAAGGTTCAAAGAACTCGCCTCTGATGTAAATGTATCCGGTATCCAATCCCATGCAGTAAGCTGCAATGATCATGCCTTCTATTATAATATGCGGTTTGCTCGTCATTATTTTTCGATCTTTAAATGTACCGGGCTCGCCTTCATCGGCATTACAAATTAAATACTTTGGTCCTGGCGCGTCTCTTTTTATAAAGCTCCATTTTATTCCAGCAGGAAAACCCGCTCCGCCTCGACCACGTAAGTTAGATATTTTAATTTCATCTAAAATTTGTGCAGGGGTCATTTGTTTCATTGCTTTTTCAAGCCCTTTGTAACCGCCATGTGCCTGATAAGCTTCAATGGCTTGTTCGCCTGCGTCGTCGATATGATCGAGTATTACTTTATTTTCTGCCATTTATTTCACCAACAACTTCAATTGTAAATTTAAATTGTAAAAAGTTATTTGAAAAGCGCAGCCGTTTAAAGCCGATTCAGGCAAGCACGATAAGTGATATGTTTTGTTCACTTCGCCCCCCTGAACTCTGCTATAAGTTTTTCAACTTCACTTTCTGTCATATGTGTATAATATTTATCATTTACCTGTAACGTCGGAGAACTTCCGCACGCGCCAAGACATTCGACTTCAACGGCGGTAAACTTTCCATCGCTGGTTGTTTCGCCTGGCTTAATGCCGAGTTTTTTACAGGTATTTACAAAAATTTGATCTGCGCCCATAAGAGTACATGTGATGTTCGTACAAAATTGTAAAAAGAACTTTCCGGTTTTTTCTCTTTTAAACATGGTATAAAAAGTAGTAACGCCCCAGACGTGAAGAGGTTCTGTTCCGGTAATCTCAGCGACATAATTGACAACATCTTTGCTGATGTAACCGTTTTGCCACTGAGAAATCCATAACGCCGGAATCACAAGCGATCTTCTGCCTTCCGGGTTTTCAGGGAATTTTTTTCCCCATTTATGAAATTCATTCATACTGGATTCATTAAATGAAAACGCCATAGTTAATCTTTCCCCCGCACTTGCAGAAGACTATCTGAAGTATAGTTCTTCATAAGAAAAGAACCACGGATGCACACAGATGAACACAGATAAAGATATTTTTTTAGTAAAATCTGTGTTAATCCGTGTTTATCTGTGGCTCTTGTTTTGTTTTTAAAAAGCTGTTGATATACTAACGATCTAGCCATCTAACTCTCCCGCAATCACGTTCAGTGAGCTCATGACGGCGACAGCATCCGAGATTAAACCGCCTTCCACCAGCTCCGGATATGACTGATAATACCAAAAACACGGGCGTCGAACATGAACTCTATACGGTTTTTCGGTTCCATCAGAAACCACATAAAAACCAAGTTCTCCGTTAGCCGCCTCTACTGCTGAATAATATTCTCCGGCAGGAACTTTTATCGAATGCATTACCAGCTTAAAATGATAAATCAATTCTTCCATTGAAGTGTAGACTTTTTCTTTGGGAGGCATGGTGATGTGATAATCATCAATAGCCCATGGCCCTTCAGGAATATTGTCAATGCACTGTCGAATGATGCGCATACTTTGTTCCATTTCTTCAATGCGAACCAGAAAACGGTCATAAACGGAACCGTCAAAGCCGACAGGAATATCAAAATCAACCTGATCATATACCAAATAAGGTGAATCTTTTCTTAAATCAAGAGGTACGCCTGCTGCTCGTAAATTTGGACCGGTATAACCCCATGCAAGGGCATTTTCTGCAGAAATAGCTCCAACTCCCTTACAACGATCAATGAAAATTCGGTTATGAATTAAAAGGGTATTAAAATCCTTTAAAATAGCTGGATAATCTTTTAAAAACTTTTTTACGTCTTTAACAAAATCAGGGTAGATGTCCATCTCAAGACCGCCAATACGTGTAAACGTTGTCGTCAAACGAGCACCCACCATCTTCTCCATAATATTATATACTGCCTCACGAAAGTGGTAGATGTATAAAAACCCTGTGTATCCGCCAACGTCGACACCTAAAATTCCATTACAAATGATATGATCGGCAATACGTGAAAGTTCGTTAATGATGGTACGTATGACCTGTGCTCTGGGCGGAGCTTTAATTTCCAGAATTTCTTCAACAGCGGTTGTCCATGCAACATTGTTCATCGGGGGAGAAATGTAATTCATTCTGTCGGTGCATGTCAGGAATTGATTGTAAGTATACGCTTCACCCAGTTTTTCAAAAGTTCTGTGCACATAACCAATCACTGGTCTGGCGCGTACAATTGTCTCACCATCGATATCAATGATATTTTGTAAAATTCCGTGAGTTGCGGGGTGTGACGGACCCAGATTTAATCTCATCAAGCCGTCTGGTAATTCTTCTACATCTGATACAGCATCACGTAAAACAGAGTACAGGGCATAGTCTCTTAACTCAGAATGTTGCTGTGAATTTGCCTGATTAGAAGTTTCTGGTATTTGATCGCTCATAATTTTTAGCAATAACTACTTGCTGCCCTCTTTTTTTAAATTCACTTCATTTTTAACCGGCATTAAAATTGACTCAATTAAATAATCTTCGCCAAGTCCCTTGATTGGAAAATCCTTTCTTAAAGGATGACCAATATAACCATCTGGCATGATCAAACGTTCCATTAAAGGGTGGCCATCAAATCGAATCCCCATTAAGTCAAAAACCTCGCGTTCTGGCCAGTTAGCGCCCTTCCAGATGTTTATCACAGAGGGTGCATTTTCCTTTTCTGCAATCGAAAGCTTTAATCTGATTCTTGAAAGTGTTTTAGATGAAAAAAGCATATAAATAACTTCAAAACGAATGTCTTTAACTCCTGAATAGTCTACCGCAGTTAAATCCATAAGTGTATCAAACATAAAAGGTTTATCATCTTTTAAGGATTTCATAAGTGTTAAAAAATTTTCTTTTTTAGCTTGAATTACTACCATTCCACGATTTTCTTCCATATGAAGAATATCATTTGAAAACTTCTTCTTTATGTTTTCCATCAATTCGGCATTTTGTTCAGGTCGTAATCCGCGCATATTTTCCCTTAAATATTTAACTTTCTATAGCCGATCTATCAGGGTTAAGGGCCTTGTTTAAATATTCAACCCTGTCTTTATATTTTGGATCATTGATGGATTCCTTGCTGATTTTTTCCTGAAGCTTTACTAGCGCATCAAGTATCATTTCAGGCCGCGGAGGGCATCCTGGTACATACATATCGACAGGGATGACACGATCGATCCCCTGTAAAACGGCGTAGGTATCAAACATACCGCCGGTACAAGCACAGGCTCCAACACAAATAACCCATTTGGGTTCTGCCATCGTTTGATATGCCTTCCACATAACCGGAGCCATTTTGTATGTAATGGTGCCAAGAACCAGCATAAGATCAGCTTGACGTGGGCTAAAAGATGGGCGCTCGGCGCCAAAACGGGCAATATCAAAATCAGAAGTCATCACCGACATAAATTCAATAGAACAACACGCGGTTGCAAAAGGAAGAGGCCAGAGAGAATACTTTCGAGCCCAGCCGACAACCTGACTGATGCTGGTTGCCATAAATGAATTACCAAGATGATGCTCTATTCCCATTTAAGAGCTCCTTTCTTTAATATATAAACATACCCTGCAATTAAAATGGCCACAAAGAAAACCATCTCAAAATAAATAAATGCACCCAGCCCGGCTTTTTTAAAGGATAGTAACGAACCCGCCCACGGAATTATAAAGATAGCTTCAACATCAAATAAAATAAATAAAACAGCAACCAGATAAAATTTTACATTAAATGTTCCACGGGCGTCTGCAATAGTTTCCACGCCACATTCATAGGCATTATTTTTAACAGGATTGATTTTTCTTGGTCCGATGATCGCCGTCAACGCAATAATGCCCGCAGCAAATCCGACAGCGAGAACCAATTGCAACAAGATTGGTCCAAAAGAATGAAACATATGCTCCCCCGATAATTCAAGACTTGTCTTGATCGCCTTATATAAATATATGGCGCCTTTCTTTAAATCAGATTTCGAATAATATTCGAAAGTTTTTTTATACTTACCTGACTTAAGCCAGCATCTTCAACTTGCCCGTATTATCAATTACTTTTTAAAAAAATAGTATGAGTATTTAAAAATTATTTTAAACATAGAAAAGTATACTATACTAATATAAAGAATAATAAATTCCCATTATAAAATTAACTTATTTTGAAGATTTTATATTTTTTTACTGACAAAACTCGATTTTACTCGATACGATCAAAAACGATAAGATACTTTTAAGTTTATTAGATTATTATAAGGTTTTAAAGAGAATTATTATAAACACTATGACAATACGTTATTTTTCCATCTCGATTGAAGCGGTGCAAGACAAAACCTGAAGATAAATAAATTATCGAAAAGTTACCGTCTTTTTTAAAAAATTATATTTTTTTACTTGAAAGGTCATCTGTAATCTCTGATATTGCCGTCAAGTAGTTACGATTAAATTAACTTTATACGAAACTACAAAATTTAAGGGAGAGATTTATGGGAAAAAAAATATTTTTTTTAGCAATATCTTCTGCATTACTTTTCGGTAACTGCATGAAAGAAAATATCAAAAAAGAAAAAGTAGGAAACACGTCGCTTGTCATTTATGATCAATCGTCACTATCCTTCTTTTCTAAAAAATCGTTACTGCCAGATTGTCTTGACGGTGTAAAAAAAGCAGGAGCCAAGAACGTAATATCAGCTCAGGGTGGAACTACAGATGGTTTTACTGGAAGCATGAACACTATGAGTCCTGGTAAAAGCTGCTCAGCGGTAGGTGTAGAATGATAAGCGTCAATACATTAATTAAGGAAATAAGCATGAAAAAAATGATTATATTATTAATTGGCTTAACAGCTTTGGTAAACTGCAAAACCATCGACAAAACAAACGTTGGTGGAAGAGAAACAATAGTTGTTCAGAGAGGCTTTATGGGCTATCCAACTGTTGCTCCTTTTAACACAGTATTTTCTAGTGATATCGAAGATTGCGTTAAAGATCTTAAAGAGCAAGGCGTAACTGAAGTAACTTCTATGGAAGGAACTTCAAGTACTTCTGCTAACAGAAAACTTTTCCCTTTCTCTATGCAAGCTTCAATAAGCCCAATAGAGTATTGTAAGGCTGCTGGTAATAAATAAACCTGACAACTTACATCAACCAATGTGTGCATAAATGCACACATTGGTTTTTTAATTAACTCGTCATATAAAACTGTGTTTAAAAAAATTTTCTTCGTAATCTTTATTTTAACATCATCAACTAACACTCTACTAGGTAATGAAAATATCGTTGACTTCGCTATTTCGAAAGAACTTTATAAGAATATACAATGGGTAAAATTATTACACTATGATTTTAGAAATGAACAGTATAAAAGCAGGGCTTTAAATTCAGATTTTTTTTTTGCATCAAATGGTAAAACTGATCCAAAATCTGAAATCATTGCAAACATCGAAGTTTTTTTAACTTCACCGTTGACCGGAGATGATCATCCCGCCTGTAAATTCCCTGCCCGCTACAACTGGTTAAAAAAAGAATTAAATTCTAAATTACTTAATTTTGATTTTTCTACCTGCAAGAAACTAAATCGTTTTAAACAAAAAATGAAACCAAAATCCATCAGCCTGATGTTTGTATCGGCAATGATGGATGTACCAGCATCTACATTTGGCCATACCTTTATAAAGTTTAATAAGGAAGACGGTAATTTAATGACGGATTATACATTTAGTTATGTAGCAAAAATGAAGCCATACTGGTATTTTGAAACCATTTTTCGTGGACTAACTGGAGGATTTGAAGGGTTTATTGAATATCTGGATTTTCAATTTAGAATAAAGTATTATAATATCTATGAAAACAGGAATATGTGGGAATTTCAGCTAAACTTTACCGCCGAAGAAATTGAAGTTTTGCTCAATCACCTTTGGGAACTGGAATGGACTACTTTTAGATACTATTTTACTACAGAAAATTGTGCATATTATAATTCTTATATTTTGGAAATTGCAAGACCTTCCCTTAAACTGGTAAGTAAATTTGATTTTGTTACGATTCCTGCAGATACCATGAAAAGAATTATTGTGGATGAATCTATCCTTACAAATGCTCGATACTATCCCGCAAACATACTTCAATATCAAGCTGGTTACAGTAAACTAAGTTTTACAGAGCAACGTTTAGTGCACCAATGGTTTAAAGGAAATTTTGATATAAGTGAAGTTTCAAGCGACAGAAAAAATCTTTTTTTAAATACAGTTACTTACCGAGCATTTATAGATGCCTATGATAATGATAGATCTTTAAAAGAAAAAAACAAAACAATTCTTGAAGAAACTTTCAGGTTAATGAGTGAAAACAAAATTAATCAAGAATCTTTTGTTAAACCTGATTTTACAAATCCCAGTATAGGTCATCTGCCATCCATGATTGGTTTAAATTATGGTTCAATTTATAATATAAATTATCTCGAATTTGCTTTACGACCTCTAATGCATGATTATACTGATTCTCCAATAGGATATCTTTTATATTCAGAAATTAGCGTTTTTCAGGGAAAGTTTATTTATAATTTCAATGAAAATACTTTTCGTTTTAAACATTTTGATTTTATTCGAATGTTATCCATGACTCCTGTTAATGGGGGGATATTTAATCTTTCATGGAACGGGTCAATGTCAATTGGTCTACTTGAGCCATTATCTCCAGGTATTGACAACCAGTTCAACAAATATGCATTAATGGTTAAAAATGGATACGGTTATGCATATAAAATTTCCGCTATTAAAAATGAAATGAGCGCTTACTTTTTTTTAAATGGAGTTGCTGATTTAAATCCCTTCAAAACATTTTATAGAGCCGGCTTATCTGCTGAGACTGGTATTTTCTGGTACCCGTTTGACATAGTTACCACAAATCTCATTATGGAATATGGCTTATATTATCCATACCTGAAAGAGCCCTTCTGGAAAATTAATGGAAATGTAAATGTTCTTATTTCAAGGAATGTTGCATTTCAAACAGGAGCTGTTTATAACTTTTATCAAAAATTATTTTCGTTTAGTGGTGGAATTAAACTCTATTATTAATTATGAAAATAAAAAAGTTATTTATTTCATGGTTATCTTTTCTTTTCATAATTCAATACACTGGTTGCTCAAGTTTTTTTTATTACCCTGATAAAAAAATACACTATCCACCGGAAGAATACAATGTTATTTATAGAGACTTTACAGTTAAAAGCGCTGATCGCACAAATCTCCATGTCAGATGGTTCCCTGCCAATGAAAATAACAAAAAAGGATATATCGTACAATTTCATGGAAATGCCGAAAACCTGAGCAGCCATTATACATCATTAATATGGTTAAGGAACTATGGGTATGATCTAATAACATTTGATTATCGTGGTTATGGAAAATCCGAAGGAAAACCAGAGCCAATTGGAATAAGAAATGATGCAATAAGTGTAATAAATTTTGTTTTAAAACTTGTTGGTAGCGAAAGAAAAAATATTATACTATATGGTCAAAGTATCGGCGGCATTATACTGCTTGACGCATTACTACAATTTAGGGAGAATCAGGAAATCAATGCTATTGTTCTGGAAAGTACATTTGATTCTTACAAAGATATAGCAATAGAAAAATTAACCGATCGATGGTATACATGGTTTCTGATACCATTGGCATTCGTTATTGTCTCTGACGTAACAAGCCCGCAAGGTAAAATAAGTAAGCTACTACCAAAAACACCTAAACTCATTATTCATGGTAATATGGATAAAGTAATTCCTGAAAAGTACGGTAGGGCCTTATACAATGAGATTGGTGAACCAAAACAATTTGTCTTGATCGACGGAGGAGAACATTTAAATACGTATTACGTTAAAAATGGTTACTATCAAAAAGTTTTACTTAACTTCCTCAACCAAATAACAATTAATTACAAACATTAACCTTATACAAAATTGACACTTATGAAAACGATGCTTTTTTAGATCTATAAAAATAAGTATTCACTTAAAAAAACTGATTGTCATTGTCACAAAAATATACAACTTGTTATCATGATTCAGCACATAAAATCAGGTAAAACACAAATAATTACATTTACAATTATTTGTATGACTTTAATAACTTATCCGGTTTATTCAAAAGATAATATTCAAACATCTGTTCCCAAAGTATTGATACTTGATTTTGCAAATACAACCAATTCATCCGATCATCGCTATCTTGAAACCAGCGCCCCTGAGTCTTTTTCGGCATCTCTTAGTAAAACTAAAAAATTCGAAGTGATGGATCGAAATATATGGAATAACGAAGTTGCTAAAGGCAATTTTTCAAATAAAAATGTATTTGATCAAAACACAGCCGTATCCATTGCAAAAAAATATAAAGCAGATATTGTAATTATTGGAAGTTTTATTGTAAGCGGAGGGCAGATACAGACCTTTGCAAAAGCAATCGAAGTTTCTACTGAAAAAATTCTGGTTAACCGTAAAACGGAGGGTGTAACCGATGCAAATATCATTCCTTCTATTTCAAAATTCACTGAAGAAATGTCATCTGAAATGAGTGATCTCTTTTCAAAAACAATAAAAACAAATAGTTTTGAAAATCCACAAAATGAAATAAATTCATTAATCGATGATGGTCTTGAAAAAAATAAAGATAAAATTTATAATGTCGCTGAAAAGCTTTCAAATAATGAAAGACTATTTATCTTTAATACCAAAAGTAAAAATGCAATGCTGCAATTTATCGGAAATGGATTACTGGGGTTTGGTATTGGATCAATTATCCAGGGCGATCTTTTCGGCGGAATCATAGCCCTTTGCGGCGACTTCGGATCTTTAACCGCCCTTGCAACCGGATCTTATATTTTGATTAACCCTTTTAATAATAATTCACTGACCGCACAAAATTCCACATCACTTGGAAGCGGCCTGGTAATAGGCGGAGCGCTTGCTTTTATTGGTTTTCGGGTTTTTGAATTAATGAGACCCTGGGGTTACTCAAAATTGTATAATAAAATGCTCTCCGAGTCATTAAGGGTTAATTTTTCAGTCTCCCCAAACATGAACACAATTAATTATGTAAGTCCTCAATTTGGCGCTTCGTGGGTAACTAAATTTTAAAAATTATTTTTTATTTTTCAAGCTTTTCTTTAAATAATCAGGATGTTTGATGGATCTCCAGTAAAAATATCCAACGACAACAAAAGTGATCAAAGGCGACACATAAGATGGTACATGAACGCCAAATCCGTCTGTCAGCATAACAACACCAAGAGCCAGTATAGAATACATGGCGCCATTTTTTAAATAAGCATAATTTTTAATTCGTTCGATGTTTCCGATAGTTAAACGACGCACAACATAAGCTCCCATCGCATTTCCTACTAAAATTAATGGAACCGAGAGAGTAAAAGCAAATGCACCCAATACACCGTCAATGGAAAACGTGGTGTCAATGACTTCTAAATACATTAGCTTGCTGATATCTGACATTCTACCTGATTTTTTCTCCAGTAGTCTTTTTTCGCTTTCTTCAGCATTGTGCTTAAAACCATGAGTGATGAAAAAAACACTTGAGCCAACGACCGCTCCAAAAGCCAACATGGTATTGATTTGCATGGCATACCATACAATGACTGTAAGAATTATACTTGCGATTGCATAAAACCAGAATCCATGATTCATTATTTTTTCTTCAAGTTTGAGGCCAAAACTTTTCTCTTCAAGAAAAAGCCAATAAAGCGATAAAAAAAGTAAAAAGATTCCTCCGCCCATGTATAAAACCGGAGCACTCGACTCGATAGCTTCCAATACAGAGGGATCTTTGCTAAATGTTGCCGTAAAGGCACCTGCAAGTCCAAGCGAGGGGTTTACTGCATATACGATCAACAACGGTAAAAATCCTCTAACAAAAAAAACAGCAAAAGCAAAACCCCAGAGCAAAAACCATTTTCTGGCTTTTTTACCCATCGTTGAGAGTACTTCCGCATTAATGATTGCATTATCGATACTGCATATCAATTCAAAGAGAGAAAGACCAAATACGGTTATCAATACACTAGACCAATTCATACTACCTTCTCTTTGACTGAATTTTATTTAAACCCGTCAATACTATTTTTATTTCTACGCACAAACGAAACTGCTGCGTGTGCCAATCTTTAATCGTAGGGGCGGGTTTAAAACCCACCCCTACGATTTATAAAAAACCAACCTTGTTTATAAAAACTATAAATAAGCAAATAAATTTTTACCAAAGTCCGGATATTTCAATACACTGAACTGAGCCTTATCATCAAGCTCTAAAATAATTTTTTCGATAAATTCAACGCCGGTTTCATCAAGCAGGAAAATCAGATGATTTGGATTATTTACAATATACCTTTCATAGTTTTTAAAATTTTCTTTACATTGTTTCTGCAATTTCTCTCTAAAATCAGCGTCAAATACCGTTGATAATATAACATGAACGATATCAATTTTTTTATCCGATAATACAGTAAAACTTTTTAATGTATTATATATATCACGATATGATTTATCCGGATTAATTTTTTCCTTTTCCTTTTGGATAAATATTTTATTAAATATTGGCAGTACATGTGTAAACCATCTGGCATATTCATCAGTATCAATTCGACGTAATGCAGATTCCATAGAATCCATATTTTCCTGGCAAAACAAACTATCTCGCCAATAAAAATGAACAGCTCTGACCGGAATATCTTTAACTTGAAGTGTCGTAAGTTTTATAGCGCCCACTCGGTTAAGATACTCGCCTGGAATTCTTTTCCTAAAAAAAGAATTTTGTAAAAGTTCATCGCTAATAATAATATTATTAATTTTGTCAGGCAAACATGGCAACACTGAATCGTAAGTCAATAAATAAAAATTACGCGCCCAAACTGCATCAAGACCGGCTGAAGCTTCTATTGTATAACAGCCAATATTTCTGTCAAAAAACATAATGGCAAGTCCATCGGCATCACCTTTAACTTTTAAATTCTCAAGAACGATGTCAAGTTCTTCACCGGCGTCATCTGATGTGTAAAGTCTTTCCAAAGCAATAGCAAACGGATCTTTTTCAATGCTCTTGTAATCACTGAAACTTTTTTTATCATATACTGTTTGATCTTTACCTTGTTTTTCATCATCTTTAACTCTTGGAAAATGCGATTGAATTTTTGTTTCTGAAGCTTCAACCTGATCTTTCTTACTGATTTGTTCCATTAAATTTAATAACTCGGGAGTAAATGCTGCCCGACTTAAACGAGATGCCTTTTCAATATTTTGTATTTTTGGTCTTCTTTTAATTGGTTTATACCATCTTGTTTCCAAAGGATCCAGCAAAATAAAATCTGAAATGATTTCCTCTCCTCTGCTTTTTTCAGGCTTGTGATAAAAGGCAGGAATTACTTCCTCCATTTGCAAAGCCTGATCAATTGTAGAGCTGATTGCTTCGACTTCAATGATTGATTCCGTTTTATGACCTTCGATTAAAAACTCCAGATTTTTTTTCATTTCAGAGAGAGTTTGAATATTGTTTTCAATGATTTTTTCATATACTTCATATTTTCCAGTTCTCTTTAAGTTACCATTTAAAATTACAGTAAAAGTTATCAAAACACATGATACCAATATGTAAAAATATATAAATTCATAAAATGGCTTTGCGTATCGAATGAAACCAAAATAAATATTTCCAGGAAGGTAATAGCTCCAGAACACTTCATATTTGCGCGATAAGTCCAGACTACGATAACCCATTTCATCCATTTCAGTTGCTCTGAGTTTTTCTCGAAGAACTTTATCATCGCCTTCATTTAAAAAATTTCCATTGTTCCAGAATAAATTACCTTTAGTAACGTTCATTACAAAAATCGAACCCTGATTTATAAAAGAAGGGGCATTTAAAGCAATGACAATATATCCCTTGGTAACTTTGCTTTCTCCGTCTATTGCAGGATAGACATGGAAATAACCCTCCTGAAGCACTGATGACTTGATTGATTTTTCATGAACAGTTTTTTCAAGTAAAGAAGTTATACTTGAAATGGAAAATCGATCGCTGGTTGCGTCCAGTAAGTGAAATTCATCATTAAAAATCAACACATCTTGAATTAATGGATGAACTGCTTTTACGATACGAAGTTCATCTGCCATGTGCCCCTGTGACCAGAGAAGATAATTTAATTGCCCTGTACTGGTCAGGTTATTTATTTTTTGATCTATTTCAGTAAACAGATTTCCTGTTGTTTGAGCATAAGTTTTTACTTTTTGTAAAGTTGAATAATTATGTATATAATAATATTCAATTATGAATGTAAATGCAAATACTAGCCAGAAAACAATAATATATTTATATTTTTTCTCCATTCTAAAACCTTTGAAATTGAATACCTGCGCTACTAACGTTTCCTATCAGTATTTCGCCTAATCCCTCGTTTGCTTTAATTTTGGAACCATTAAGAATATTGGCCCCTGAAACCAGAATGCCTGTTCCATAGTTTGTTAAAAATATTGTATGACCTTCAACAATAATTTCTTCCTTAAATGTATTTGATCGTATTAAATATTGCAAAATTATTTTTCTAATGTATTCCGGATCTGCTTTTACATGCCATGCGCCTGCAAGCGACCGTACAATTTTTTCAGTTTCATTTCGATATTTACTGTTTGATAAAAGGTAAAATAATTGCGGACTTGGAATTAAAACTCTCGATAACTCCTGTGGATTTTTATTGTTATACTGAGCCAATACATTCCCCAAAGATTCATTGCCAAGATAGACCTTGGCTGTCAGTGAAAAACTTTTTACCTTACCCGCCATAGGAACAAAAAACAACCCTGGCGAAGCGGGTAAATTTAATCTCATCAATGAAATATCACCCTGGACCGGAGCAGAAACGGTAGGCCGGTTTTTCATTTCTTTTCGTAATTTTTCAAGCTCTTCGCGTAAATACTCAACTTCGCCGCTTAGGGCATCATCTTTAACTTCTTTTTCAGGATACGACTTATCCATATCGACATGAAATACAGTTTCTTTTTTATTTCCCGCCGGATCTATGGCCGAAAAATGTACGTTATTGATACCTTTTTCCAGATTTACTATGGCATCAAATTCGCCTGTCTGAGGATCAATTTTTTGAATTTCTACACCTGGATATCCGCTGATGGATGCGATTACGTTATCGGATACGCTTCCATGAACACGAATCGTCTGTAAACTTGTTTTATCAGGTAATGATCGAACATATAGTGACGGCGGCTTACTGTCTAAAAATAATATATACTCTTTTTTTCCCAGTCGGTTTAATTCATCAAGCCATGATAGTACAACTGTGTTTTTACCGTCTTGCAGCATATGCTCTTCAGTAAAACTTGAATCATTTTCGTTGAGAGTCACGGGTTTATTGTCAATAAAAACCTTTTTTACTCCTTTATCATAATTACCTTTTAGATTAATTAATTTATCTTTAAAACTATTCGTTACTAAATTAAGTGCTGCCTTTACATTTCCTGCCGATGAAGTTATTTTAATGATATCTTCTTCTTTGCGATCGTCATTATAGATTTTAGTTAAAATAAATTCATTATCGCCCTCTTTCAAAGGTATCACGGAATTAAAACTTTTATCTTTTTTAAGGTTAATGTCATATTTACGGTCTTTTGATTTATCAAATATATAAAATTCTTTAAGAAGCGGTCCAAGAACATTTCCAGACAACTCAAAACTATCTTTTAATGTAAAACCCGGAATTTTATCTTTGTGAATATCTACAATACTGATTTTTGATACAAAATCAATTTCCAGAGTTTTCACGGTGGAGTTTCCCATTTTATCATTTGCCGTAATTTGATAAACATATTTTCCTTCTTTCTTAACCTGGGTTTTAGCTTTAAACGTATATTTATCTGCCCCGCCCGGATTTAAATCGGCAGCAACATTGTCAGGTAATACTATGACCTTATCAATATTGGCATCTTTAACCTTTCCGGTGATTTCGACCACATTTGATTTTACCTTGCTGATATCAACCGGGTCAATTTCAATCTCGGGAGGATCTCTATCATCGATAAATTCCCGAACAATTGTAAAAACATTTTTACCAATGTCTTCAGCCGTAATGTTAATTTTGTCTGAAGAATCCAGCGGATAATTAAAGCGAAATCGTCTGGTTTGGCGGTTTATATCCGGAATGACAATTTTAGCGCCAAGTTTTACCTCAAGTTTGGTCAAGTTAAGTTCCTTATAACTTCCAGAAACCACGGCGCTTTTTTCACCCTCAGCCGGAGGCCTGAAAATAATATCCAGTGTAGGCGCTTTATTATCAACGATTATAACCCCTGAAGCTTCGTTAATATTTCCTTTAGAGTCTTCAATTTCAGCCTTAATTAGGTATTTACCGTCTTTCCAGTCTTTTGTATTTAAAACAGCTAAACGCGTGTTGTTCGATTTTGTTGCTCGAACATTTTTTATTTCGATCCATTTTTCTGAAGTGGGAACATTTACATATTCAAATTCATCTGCGGTTGCAATCAACTTGTAATACGCATCCACTCTCTTTATAGATTCGTTACTGTTAATTGAAGCATACACTTCAATTTCACCTTTTTTCGTATATCCCGTCTGCTCAGATAAAATTTGAATTTCCGGTATCGATTTGCTCAACGTAAAAATCCCGCCGCCGTCTGTACCGCAATAAAGAGCATCGCCCTGAACATGACCCGCCGTAACCGAAGCTTCTGCTAAACCTTTTCGGGTATCATAATTTGTAAAAATTAAATTTGATTTTTCCATGCGGCTTAAACCGCCGAATGTACCAATCCAGAGATATCTTCCATCGTCCATGAGATCCTGAACGTTGTCATCAATTAAACCCTCTTCAGTTGTATATGCGTCAAACCGCAAAGTAGATCGATCAAATCGTGAAATACCTCCGCCCATTGTTCCCACCCAAATCACATCGCTATTGACAACAAGGCTGGTGGCCAGGGGACTATTTAAACCGTTATCAACGCCAAAGCTATACCACATATCCTCATTTTGATCATAATAGCTGATACCATCTGCGCCAGCTACCCACACATTTGAACCGTCAGAAGAAATATCCTGTATGTTAGCTCCGGCAAGACCTTCGATGGCTGTATATGCCTTCCACTGGTTAGTAGAAATGTTAAATACATCAACACCAAAAGAAGTTCCTATAAAAAGCGAATTCTTGAATAGATATATTACATTAACGCGATTATCCGATATTTTACTGTTTTTCTTGGTAAACGTAAAAACCTTGTTTTTATTTATATCAAGTTGGGCAAGCCCTCCCAGCGTGGCAACCCATATGTTATCTTCGTTTACGTCAACGGCAATACCGGATACAAAATCATCGGGAAGCCCGTCAGAAACAGTGTAGTTTTGAGTTTTCTTAGACCGCTTGTCATATCTGACCAAACCTTTGGCCGTACCAATCCAGATATAATTTTTACTCTCCTGGATATCTTTTATAAACCGGCTTGCAAGGGTGATGTCCCAGTATTGGAGCATGTCATCGGCTCGAATCTGGCCGATAAAAAAAATAATAAAAGTAAAAAAATATAGCCCGTTTTTAAATAATTTCATGAGACCTTATTTATTATCGGTTCATCAGCGGTAATAAGTCGAGCAATAAAATCGATGACTTCTATAAATAAATACACTTTAAAGCATGCCGCCAAGATCGCCAAAAGATTGTTTTTCCATCACAGGGCCGGCAACCGAATGGATCCAGATTGAGCTTACGATTTTTCAGATTTCTTATATACAACCATGGTACCCGTTAAAAGATCATGCAGGGCATGATGTTTTCCAAACAACATGGAAATTAAAGAAAATATTCCCAAAAAACTTTTTATAAAAAAACGAATCAATGAAACGAGAATTAATATTTTTTCACCGTTTATAGACAATACTTTTAATCCCATCAATTTATGGCCAATTGTACCCAGAAAAAATGAAACCATTATGGGTTCATATAAAAAAAATATAAACAATATCGCCAAGGCATCAAAATAAACCGATTGGATTTTAAAAAACAACACGATTTTACTGATTATAACGATGATGCCCAATATGGCCAATGCATCGAACAGCAAAGCTTTAACCCTGATGTCAATCGAAGCAATCTGATAACCAGTTTCCATTTGATTTTGATCATCAATTATAGAAATTCTTAAAAACCGCTCAGAAACCATTTTTGTTAAAACCAGCGCTGCGCCTAAAGACAATACAATAATCAATAAAAAAATAAAACCGCCGAAATCTGTATTGTAGATAAAACCCTGCTTAACCTCATTTGCCAAATATATAAGACAAATAAATAATGTAATCAATGCAAACAAAAAAAACACAATACGAAAAATATATCTTGGCATAATTATCTTAAATTTCAATTCAGTTTTGCATATCGGACTGTCAATGAAATATACCTGATGTTCCGACTATAGAGTGTTTTTCAATGATTGCTTGAAGAGCGAGCATAGGCTGTTTATCCGAGGTTAAAAAGCGTTACCCCGCACCATTGTCAATGGTGCGGGGTAACGCCCAATAAGGGAAGGGTGAAATGGCGAAATCAGGTCATTTTGTCGCGCATCTCCGTGGAGAGTATAGAACAAAACATAATTTGATCAAAGCACATAAACTCATTATTTAAGCTCGCCATAGTATAATTCATCATTTATTTTTTTTAAGCCGGAAAAGTAATCGTTATAATGAAAAAACTTTTGAAAAAAACCATTTTGAGAAATACAATATTCTCGATAAGGAGTATTATTCGGAATATAAAACCAGCCTACCGCCTTATTACCTAAAAATGCTGGCTCTTTAAATTCACTAACATGAACATTCGCACAACCACTTAACTCATTTCGACTTATTAGAAAAGAATCAAGGTCATTTAAAGCGTCGATCCAATATTGAATTTTATCACTTGTAACCCCGACCTTCTCTGATAACTCTATTATATTCTTTGAGTTATTGTCAGCACCTGACTTATAACTCCATTTATAAATTTTCCTAAGTAAATCAATATCAAAAGCATAATTATCATTAGTCATACCATTGTAGATTCCTTTACTCTGACGAGCAATTTCAACTAATTTATTTTCCTGAAAAAACAACCGACTATAATTCATTATTTTCGATTCATTTTGAAATAAATCTTTATTTACATTACAATAAAAAATCAAAAAACATAGAATGAAATATTTTGCCAAACTACACGTTTTATACATTTTTAAAATTAAAAACGCTTATAACCATGAATAATGGCTGCCTTATCTCTGGGGTCATCGCCATTACCAAATACGTTACGCATAAAAGCATCGCCATAATGACCACTACGAAAAATATCTTGGTATGTTTGATACGCACCTGCGCCTTCTGTAGCAGTTTGTTGCGAAAAGCCTTTATACTTCATAATTGCCCCCCAAGCAACGTTCCCGATATAATCATCTCTATGAGCCTTACCATCAAGAACGTATAATTTGTTTTCACCGTTTTCTTTCCTAAGGGTTCGTTTATAATCCCATGCCTTCCCTTGAGGAGATTTGTCCATAACCTCAGAAAGGGCATTTAACATATTCCCAGGTCGAGCTGTATTCGCCTCACCACCTTTATCATTTTTGAATTTTTCAATACCCTCAGCCACACCAGAGTCAACTACCCCATTAATACTACCTGGAGTTATTTTTTCATCAGTTTGCCACCATTGACCTGCTTTATTACCTTGAACAAAACTTCGATCTCCCCAAGTTTTTGGATCATACCACTTAGTTTGATTATCTCTATTAACTTCATTACCTTTCTGATCATAGTAAATATCATCAAGACCATTTGGGTCTAACATAACGATAGGATTATTCTGTCCGTAACTATACAGTGAAAGCTTCCTAGTTAATTTTTTAAATGAATTATTATCACTTATAACATTTCCCAACGCAGGATCCGTACTTATCCAACTACTGACCTTTGGATCATAATACCTTGCGCCGAAATAATACAGATTCGTTTCTTCATCTAATTCTTTCCCTGTGAATTTATAGCCCAGAAGCGAGGCGTCGTGGCTTTCGTCGATCCAGGTTTCTCCGTAGGGAAGGTAGATGGCATGTTCAAAGACCTGGCCTTTTTCATCGGTTATGTAGTTAGAGCTGCCAAGGTGATCGCCATGGTAAAAGTAAACACACCTATATGCCCCTGCCGAAATTGCCCCGTTTCCCTTAAGGGGGGTTTCACCTTCGCCCGTTTTCTCTAATGAGGGGTCTGGCTCTTCTTCGTTTTCATTTAAAAGGGAAACGAGGTTAAATAAAAAATAATAGCGAATCAGGATTAGTCGATAAAGACAAACAAGCTGGATATATTGTACGGCCGCTTTGTTCATTGGTAAACTGACTTATAACCCAGAGATGATTTTACAAACAGAATTTTTCCTTTTTAGTCGAAGTCTTTTTATTGCCGCGCAACCCTTCGGGTAGCGCGGCAAAGATTTCAGCTAAAGGGGAAATGACCTCGACCGCCGCCTTGAACATAATACAGGTTATGCCACATTTACGGAAAATCTTAAAGATAACTTTATAGAGCAAATTTGACATAACCTTGACGCATTATGTTCACCCAGCACCACTTTCTTTTAGTTGAATCGTTTAAAGATATTTGCAGATAAGTGGTGCTGGGCCGGCGGCGGATCGGTTTTAAACTTCTTGCGACTAAAGGGGAAAATCAGTTTTAATTTTTGAATAGTTAAAGTTTCTTCTAACATGAATAATTCTAAAAACATAAACTTTGTCTGCAACAAGATAAAGAATTTTATAATTACCATGAACAATGCCACGAATATCCGGCCTATTAACTTCCGGTAGTTCTGTGCCAATATTTGGATTGCTAGCTAGAAGACTTACTTTATCAATAAGCTCGTTTATAAATTCGTTGGCTCGTATTGGAGAATCTTCAGAAATATACTTTCTAATTTCTCGAAGGGTCGCTCTACCTTTCTTTGTCCAAATAATCTTCATCAAGAAATTCTCTTTTTATATCTTCATGTGATACGAATTCGCCATTTTCAATTTCGCCTAAACCATCAGCGACCTCTTTTCTTACGTAAAGGGTATAAACGACATCTTCCCAAGTGGTATTATCATCTAATGACTCAATAGTTTTTATTGCTTCTTCTTTGACTGTGCTCATTCTTTTACCAATATATATTATTTTTCTGAAAAATCAAGCGTTCTATCTCTCTGCAGGGTGCGTATTCCTGTGAACCTCTTTCAATTTTTCTATACTAACCTTTGTATAAATCTGTGTTGTTGAAAGTCTGGCATGGCCAAGCATTTCCTGTATAAACCGGATATCGGCCCCGTTTTCAAGCATCAGCGTTGCCATGGAATGCCGGAAGATGTGGCAAGAGCCATCGATCTTTACGCCTGCAGCTTCAATGTATTCCCTGACTGCTCTGGTTAGATAAGAAGTTTTCAAAGGGTCGCCAGCATTGGTTAAAAACAAGTTGTCGTCCTTTGCTGCAAAATGCGGTCTTACTTGATCAATATAATAGCTTACCCACTGCATACACCGACTACCCAGCGGAACGACTCTGTCCCTTGCGCCTTTGCCCTGGCGTATTAAAACTGTATTACGGTCAAAGTTTATATCGTAAACACTCAGCTGCGTTAATTCCAAGCGTCTGATGCCGGTTGAATAAAAAAGCTTCAGCTGATCGCCATGATAGTAATACAAACATACTTCGTCGTGGTGGCCGTTGTAGCCTCAGCTATCTTCAGGGCCGCATCCTGCTGACCCTTGTGCAGGCCGTTATCGCTCTGGTCGTCTTTTTTCTTTTCCTGGCCTTTCCCTTTACCCTGGCTACCCTGACCATTGCCATTTCCGCCACGGTTACCGTCGCTTTGACGTTTGTCACCATGTTTTCCATTATTAACTTGATTATCCTTTCTATCTTTAGTCTTAACCTTGTTTGCATTATTACTCAGACCATTACCCATGTCAACATTTTTTAAACCATCACGGTTGTTCGACTTTTCTTTGCCTTAAATCAAAAGCAATTCTCCAGAATATTAACCGAATACATCACCTTTTACAACGAAAGAAGGCCTCACCTTGCCTGCCCAGCACCTGCGCGCAGGTGCTGGGCAGGCAAGGTTTTCAAATCGGCACACGCAGCAATTTCGCGGGGTTATAAGTTAAAGAATTTCTTCATCTATCAGGAAAACTTCCGGGAGGATCGTTGTATTGGCTTTTAATATTCAATTGAAATCCTTTTTAAATTGTTTTTCTAGCGATTATATTTTTGGTAATATATTCCCCGTATTATTGAAATTATTTAAGAAAGATTTACAATGTTCTTGCCGGATCATTGCCAAGGATATATCAGGACAGAAATTATTTATGATTTATGCCGGGTTTCTTTATGCAATTTCTTTTGCAAGTATCATAAACAGTCTGCTTTATATATTTCAAAAAAAAGATTTAAAAAGATTAATTCTTGGCCTGACACTCTTGTTTGACGGGATCGGAACTTTGGTAGCAGGTATGTTTTTTTCAAAACAATATCCTGATTTAATAAATGTTTTTGTTTCCTATGGCATTTGGGAGTCTCTGACTCTCGTCGCCTGCTTTCTTTTATACAATATTACTTTTAATCAGGATTTACGCTGGCATAAGACAATATTTCTGATTTTTGCTTTCCCCGCAGTTGAAATATTTTTATATATATGGTTTTTAGTTACAGAGGATATTCAAAAAATAATAGGAATACAAAAGCAATATTCGAACGGAGTTTTTCAATTATATCCGGATGATATCAGTTATTATTTAAACTTTATATTAAACAGTTTTTATTTTATATATTTATTAGCAAACACTCTTTTTGTTATCAGGCTTAAAAAAGTAGAGGATAAAAACCGGATTGGGGTATATTCAGCACTTTTGATTTTTTTATATTTTAACCTCTTTGCTTTTGTTGCTCGAACAATATACATGATAGATGTAAAAATCTCCGATCAGCCCAATGGCCTTCAATGGGTTGTTTTTGGCGGCATGCTTTATATGTTTTTCCTTTTTTATCAGTTCTGGCCATATTATTACAATGACCGAACCAGGTTTTTTGATTTGAAAACATTCGGCTTTGAAAAACATACGGCAAGCTATTTGAATGATTTGGATATAAACCAGCTCAAGGAGCGAGTGACAGAACTCCGAAAAGAGCAGTTTTATATCGAGGAAGACATTAATCTTAAAAATATGGCTGATATGACTGGTGTTACAACGCATCAGCTTTCAGAATATCTGAACCAGTTTGAAAATAAAACGTTTTTTAATTTCATTAATTATCTTCGAGTAGAGGATGCCAAGGCAATGTTAAAAGAAGATTCAGGCAAAAACATAATTGAAATATGTTATGCCCTGGGTTATAATAATCCTTCTCCTTTCTACAGAGCCTTCAAGAATGAAACCGGACTTTCTCCCAGGGATTGGGTTAAGAAAAATACCTGAATATTTCTCCTGTTTTATAAGGTAGGAGACCTTTTTTATAAAGTTGTTAGACTTTTCATTTTGTCTATGATATTCTTCTCATCTAAATCCGGCGATATTCATCTTCTGCGAAACCCCGGAAATTAGAGGAGGAATTACAAATGAAAAAAATATATTTTCTGGCGGTTATTACGGTACTAATATACAACTTTGGAGGGTGCGCCCCATCGACAACACCGGGGACTATTTCGGGATCAACCAGTGGCGGGGGATCAACCACTTATACAATCGGGGGAAGCGTTTCGGGACTAAGTACTGGCAATAGCGTAACCCTGCAGAATAATCTTGCAGATGATTTGATCGTCTCTTCCAATGGATCTTTTACTTTTTCAACTAGGGTAGCGGCAAATTCTGCTTATTCGGTTTCTGTGAAAACGCCACAGCCGGCAGGTCAGGTGTGCTCGGTTTCCTCGGGAACAGGGACTGCCGCATCCAATGTAAGCACGGTCTATATTCTTTGTACGCTAACAGGGGGAACCGGTATTACACCTGTAACTCTGGCATCACCTGCTGCTGGAACAACCACAACAGTTAATGGCTCATTAACCGGTACTGCGGATGATTATTATGTGATCCCTGCCAGCATCTCAAACAATTATTACATAACTTTGACTGGTAGCGTAAATTATGATTTATATTTATATACAAATAGCACATATCAAGTTATCGCATACTTTTCTACACAGCCGGCCGGAACAATGGATTCCTTCACTGTTTTAAATACATTCTGGAAGTATACTAATCTGTATATTAAAATAAAGAACACCGCGGGCGCCTCCGGAAGTTACACCCTTTCGGTAAACAATATTGGCAGCGCTACGTCGGTAATAGGCAGCAAGTTTTCTCCAGATACGTTGACGGTTCCTACTACGTCTAATCCGAGTACAATTACGGGGACTACAACGGGAATTTCTGATTATTATTATTCAATACCGTCCATTACAGGTCATAACTATGGAGTGGCTTTGACTTCTCTAAGCAATAATGTGGATCTGTATGTTTATGACAGCAACACATATGCAACGGCACCATTATGTAATTCTGTAAATACCGGAACTATCAATGAGGCATGTACAGCATCTGCGACAGGGACTGTTTTGTATATTAAAGTAGCCAATATTGCCCAGGTAAGCACAACATATATGTTATCTATAACAGATACAACAACGGGGGCCGTAGCAAATCCCCAGCCCGTGGCAAGTCCGGTCATCGGGGCGGTTACAACTGTGAGTGGAACAACTCTTGGTACGGGCGCAACGTATTTTTCTGTGCCTGCAACAGTTCAGCAGGTCTACACTGTTTCGATCAGCGGCTTGAGCGCTGACCTGGATCTTTATGTTTTTGCAAATAATAATCTGAACACAGCGTTATGTCAGTCGGTAACGACAGGTACAGTGACAGAAACTTGTAACGCCACGGCGACAACGTCAGGTTTTGTAATAGAAGTTGTAAATGCAGCATTGGTAAGCAACGCAACTTTTACACTTACGGTAACAAATATTACAGGAACACTGGCCTTTCCCCAGAGCTTGAGTCAGGCTATAGTCGGAACACCAGTAACTCTAAGCGGAACCACAACGGGGACAGGACATTTTTACTACGCTATACCGGCTATTCGTGGCGCAACATATAAAATAGATCTAACGGGTCTGAGCGCCAATCTCGATTTATACGCCTATGATAATGATAGTACATTTACTTTTATAAATGCATCTTCAGTTACAGCGGGAACAGTCAACGAGTCTATTGCGTCGCTACTGATGCAGAATTTGCCGGTATCAGGATCAGGATTTTTATATGTTAAAGTCAATAATACGGGTCTGACAGCTAATGCGACTTATACTCTAACAGTAACAAATATTTCGCCTCTGGGATCCATCGGCAATCCTGCTGCATTTACAGCTCCGGCGGCAGGAGCAACAAGCAGCGTAACAGCTTCGTTGGCTGCAGCCACAAGTTACTTCTATGCAATGCCCGCGACAGCAGGAAAGTTTTACTCTGTGAAATTGTCCAACATGACGGCCAACTTTAATTTGGAAGTATCAGATACTCTGCCCATGATTCTGATACGCTCTGGTAACAGTTTTACTGATACACATAATGAGTTGGTGACTCTCAGACCTGCAGCAGCATATATATATGTTAAGGTATTAAGTTTTGCAGTGGCAGGCTCATACACTCTTTCCATTACTGAATATGGCACAACGTCCACTGATCCGGCCAATCCGACGGCACTGGGAGCTGTAAATGCAGGAGCAACGGCAAGTTTTGTCAACTATATGACCGGAACAGGCGGTACAACAGGTGTTGACACAACAACCGGGAATGATGCTTTTTTGACCGTAACAGCCCAGGCGAACAACCCCTATATGGTCAGATTATTTAACACAACAGATGATGCAGGCCTTTATCTAAAAGATGGCGCAACTGTAAAATGCGCGGCTGACAGATGGGGAACAATCGGGTTCCTACCTGTTAGCCCGCATGATGAGGTGTGCATGATTTATCCATCGGCAAACTCATTTACCATTGTTGTTGATTCAAAAGGCATGGGCGAGAGAGGTTTTTCTCTGGAAATTTCTGCGGGGAGCGGTTTGACCGCTGCGGGGACATATGCGTTTGCCGGAGCAACCATACCGACAAGTTTTGTAACCGCCGGAAGCGTGTGGTCAGTAGATACAACCAAGACCGGATCAACAAGCGGGCCAAATAGTTTAAAGTCAGGCGTAATTGCTGATTTTTCTTCAACCTGTATGGGTTTTGCAAGCGCTGCTCCTGCTGTAACAGGCAATGTGACTTATATGGAAACGCTCGATGCCGGTTCAGCCGCAGCAGGGAAGAATTTGTTGAACACCTTGGGCTTTAATTCTAGCGGAACAGGCGGTTTCATCGGGAGCCTTAATGTAACAACCGCATGGGTCGCAGGAACTCCGGTTAGTCTTGCAGCCGGAAGTGGGGTAAACCTGACTTTCTTCTGCTATGAAAAAGGCTGGAATACAGTAGCCTTGGGTCAGGATGCCATGTGGCTCGATGATCTGGTTGTACCTTAAGGATTGTTTTCATATCACCTTGCAACAGCACACGAAAATTATTCAGGGTATGAAAATCTGGTCGGGCGTTAGCTGCACTCCAGATAAAGGCGACATGTTCCCGTGTGGCCCTGGCTAACTGCCGTGTGCTGTAGGTTCAATAGATGATCGCGCTGAGCATCCTGGCGATGTGATCTTTCGGAAGATAATCCGCTGTGGAGAGCGGGAAAAGATAATCCTTTTGCTGTTCGTACGGTTTAAAGGTAACCTTGTTGTGTTTGCTACGGTCATAAGTAGTTACCTTTTCCCGAGTATCCGGAAATATTTGGGGTTGTCTAATAAGTCAAAATTGAACCGCGAAGACGCAAAGAACGCTAAGGAATTAAAGAAAATGATAAGAAAAATTCCTTTATTTCTTTACTTTGCGCCCTTCGCGCCTTTGCGGTGAGACTTTTTAGACAGTCCCTTAATTTCTAAATTTTCACGCGGCAATCATTACGGGCGTTTCGAGAACACCAGAAAGGATGGTACCGTCTTTTAACCTGCTACGAACTTCCAGCTTATTTTTTCCAGCCGTCAATTGGTCGGGCAACTTTAAAAGTATCATCGTATCGCCGGTTTTTGCGTATTCACTGATGCGTACCTCATTACCTGTTTCTGGTTTTAGAAAAACGCCAGTTTCAACATCAGCCTGATCAAATTGTAGTTTTGATCCCGAAAGGCGAGCCAGGTTACCAGATTTATACTCCTGACTGGAAACATCCCCGGAAACTTTTGTAAAAGTAATTGGTCTTGGTGACTTACCCAAACTGCTAACTTTTTCAGGTTTGGCAACATCATTTACCGCTTTTGAAAAAGAATTGGCGACCGAGGCATTGACGTTAATCCAGTTTCGATCTTTACGAAAGCTGTCTTCTTCGCTATCAAAACCGCCTTTAACGCTGTAGCCCAGAGAGAGAAACCCAAGGTCTATACTACAACCGAGCGCGATATACTCAACCAGAACTTTTTCCAGACTGGTGAGTACAGCATTGACATCGGCATCGGTAAGCGTACAACCATAAGCAATTTTTTGAATCATTTGATCCTTAACCAATCGTTTGGTAACGCGTGATCTGGCGATAAAACGCGGATCACTTTCTTTGCTATACAATTGATTTTTTATAAGCGTGTAATTCATATTCTTCTCCTTCTTTTTTCTTTTGTTTTCATATTTTTCTCCTAATTTTAATTTTATAAGATGCTCTCAAAATTTGCTTTTTTGATTTCTTTCAAATCAAATGAACTATTTACGTTTTGTAAATTGAGAACTCTCTTCATCTGTGTATTTATATAAACTGATTTTTTTTACATCCAAATTGTTTTTTTTTAAGTTACCGCTTTTTTTCGTTCTTTATAACAATAACTTAAAAGAAAAACCAGATGGAAGATTTTCTGAAAACTACCCTATACTTTTTTAAAATCACCCTGAAGATTTTCAAAAGTTCCCTGAAGTTCAGGCTAAACTTCCCTGAAGTTTTACAAAAGTTCAAGGAAGTTTTAAATAAATACAGGGTAGATTTTCAACCTTTTCGGTTATAAAATGGCAGATTTTGTGAGTATGTGCAGATTTTTTTTGATACTCGTTGGGTCGCAGATCACAAAACTCCTGCAGTTTTCGGAGTGCAAAAGCCACTGGTGAAACTAAATTATTGAATTGTCGCAATATCTAAAATATGCCACTTTTCAATAAAAATGAAATATATTCTTCCATTTCATATAACTCTTAAACCAGCATGACCATTCAGGCGTTATATTTTTAATTAAAACTTTAAAAAATGATTCACACTTTAATAACTTCAGTATATTTGGTCATAACAATTCATTGTAAAGGAGAATTAAACATGAAGAAATATACAATTTTATTATTCATATTGCTTTTTGGCGGATCAATTTTTGCTGCAGGAAAGTGTGAATCCGGCGACTGCAATAGTGGCAAAGGAAAATATAAGTTTGACGATGGAGTTTACGAAGGAGACTTTAAAGACAGTAAACTAAACGGTCAAGGTAAATATACCTATCAAAATGGTAATGTCTATGAAGGAAACTGGGTCAACAGCGTTCCAACCGGTGGAACTTATACCTTTAAAAACGGAGATGTGTATAAAGGTGAATTTAAAGATGGAAAAATAACGGGTAAAGGCGAAATTAATTTTAAAAACAATGGAAAATATGAAGGTTACTTTGTTGACGGCAAAAAATCCGGACAGGGGACTTACACTACAAAAGACGGCGAAGTATACAAGGGCGAGTTTAAAGATGACTTAAGAAATGGTCAGGGCACATATACCTATAAAAACGGCAATGTTTACAAAGGCGAATTTACCAATGACACAATTACAGGAAAAGGTACAATTACTTTTAAAGACGGGTCTTCATACACCGGAGCTTTTAAAGACGGGGTCAGAGAAGGTAATGGAACGCTTACTACAAGTGAATATACCTATACCGGAGATTTTCTAAATAACGAAAAAAATGGAAAAGGTACACTTGTACGTAAAGACGGTGCTGCAAAATATGAAGGCGACTGGAAAAAAGATGTCAGAGAAGGTAATGGGAAATTAACCAGCAAAGAATTTACCTATGAAGGCGAATTTAAAAATGATAACATGGAAGGTAATGGAACCTATACCGATGTTAATGGAACTTTTAAAGGAACCATTAAATCAAGTAAATTTGAAGGCCAGGGTACCTTGACAACTAAAAGCTATACATATACTGGAAATTTTACAGGAAGCAAGAAAGATGGTAAGGGTAAAGAAGTCTACCCTGACGGTTCAAGCTATGACGGCGACTGGAAAAACAACGAAAAAACCGGCAAAGGTACAATTCAAACCAAAGATTACACATATACGGGCGATGTTGTAAACGGAAAAAGGGAAGGTAACGGAAAAGAAACCAATAAAAACTTTACCTATGAAGGCCAATGGAAAAATAATCAAATTGATGGAGTTGGTAAATTTACAACTAAAAACTCTACTTATGAAGGCCAATTTGTAAGCGGCAAAAAAGAAGGCAAAGGAAAAGAAACCAATAAAGATTATTCCTATGACGGCGACTGGAAAAACAACAAATATGAAGGCAAAGGAAAACTTGTTGATAACAGCGGTTTTAGCTATGAAGGCGATTTTAAGAATGGAATCTTTGAAGGAAAAGGTAAATACGTTGCTGGTGATGTAACTTATGAAGGCGACTGGAAAAACGGCGTTCAAGACGGCAAAGGAAAGTTAACCACTAAAAACACCGTAAAAGTCGGCGATTTTAAGGCAGGTAAATACGTACCGCCTTCTTTGTAAATCCTCAATCTAAAATAAAAGGCCGGTAAGAATTTAACTTTACCGGCTTTATAATATTTTCTTCAGTATCTTCTTTTTTATTCGTGAAAACAATTAATGTTTTGTATTATGTTCATATAAATTATGAACCATCTAGCCAATGAAAAAAGTCCATATTTACTTCAACACAAAGATAATCCCGTAAACTGGTATCCGTGGAGTGAAGACGCATTTTATCGCGCCCGCGAAGAAAACAAACCAGTATTTTTATCCATCGGATATTCTACCTGCCACTGGTGTCACGTTATGGCTCATGAATCGTTTATGGACAACGAAGTTGCCGATTTAATGAACAGAACCTTTATCAACATTAAAGTTGATCGGGAAGAAAGACCAGATATAGATCAAACCTACATGAGCGTTTGCCAAATGATGACCGGAAATGGCGGCTGGCCATTAAATTTAATACTCACCAGCGAAAAAAATCCATTTTTTGCAGCGACTTATATTCCCAAAAGAGGTCATTCAGGCCGCTATGGTATGATCGAATTGGTTGGCGCCTTTGAAAAAGGATGGCATGAAAATTCATCTCCCTATATTGAAAGGGGTATTTTAATCGCCGATGAACTTCAAAAAATAAGTGCCTCCAGCAATGAAAATACAACATCTGAGAATAATTACCAGGATGTTTTTCATCAAACGTTTAAACATTTTCAACATAATTTTGATGCTGAAAATGGAGGATTCGGCTATCGTCCGAAGTTTCCATCTCCTCATAATTTATTATTTTTGATGCTATACCATAAGCGGAATAAAAATGAGAATAGCTCTATGGCCATGGCCGAAAAAACCCTGATTGAAATGCGAAAAGGCGGCATTTACGATCAAATCGGCTACGGGTTCCATCGATACTCTACAGATGAACGATGGTTTTTACCTCATTTTGAAAAAATGCTCTATGACCAGGCCATGCACCTCATCGCATATTCAACGGCCTATATGATTACAGGACATATTGTATATAAAATGATTTCAGAAGAAATTGTAGATTATGTTATCAGAGAAATGCAATCGCCAGAAGGAGGATATTATTCTGCACAAGATGCCGACAGCGATGGGGAAGAAGGAAAATATTATATCTGGGACTTTAAAGAAATTGAAAAAATACTCACTAAAGATGAATTCCATTTATTCTTGCATTACTATTCCATAAAATCCGAAGGAAATTATGTCGAAGAAGCTTCTGGAAAATTCACCGGACAAAACATTATATCCATGGAAGATGTAAAGCGCCTTGTAGAGTATTGTATCAATTTTGATGATAGAGAAAGTTTAAAAAAAATACACGAAAAACTCTACAACACAAGATCACAGAGAATTGCGCCTCAAAAAGACGATAAAATATTGACCAACTGGAACGGTCTAATGGCTGGCGCCATGGCCTTTACTTCGTCGGCAATGCTTGACGAGATTCCTCTGGAATCGGCAATCAAGGCCATCGAATTTAATTCTATACATCTTTTAAACCAAAATACTTCACTGCATCGATTTCGAGATAATCAAGCAGGTATCGAAGCAAACCTTGAAGACTATGCCTTTCATATTTATGCCTTGCTACAACTTTACCATGCCAATGCCGATGTAAATCTGTTAAAGTCAGCCATTCAACTGTGCGATAAAATGGTTGCTGTTTTTTACAACCCTACTCAAGGAGGTTTCTTTTTTATTTCCGAACAAATGTGGAAAAACGAAAATTTAATTATTCGGCCGCAGGATCATTATGACGGAGCCATACCGTCAGGTAACTCCATCGCCCTTTATGATTTAATCATGCTGAAAAAATACACCGGTTCAACAAAATGGAATCCCGTGATCGATCTAACCATTCAAACCTTTACAAACAAGTTAAAAGACAATGCAATGGGTCATGCCTTTTTCCTTATAGCTCTTGATCTTTACATTAACCCGGGAGTTGAAATCATCGTCAATGGAAATAAAGAAGATCTCGATGTCAAAGAAGCTGTTGAAATCATTAAGTCTATATACTTCCCCGGACTTGTGTATCATGCAAGAAATTCAGATAATCAAGTACAATTATCTGAAATCGTTCCCTTTACAAAAGAAATGGACTCCCCAGAAAAACCATCATTTTACATATGTGAAAACTATTCGTGCAAAAAACCAATTTATAATCTTGAAGAGTTTTTGCAAACAATTTCAAACTTAAAGAAATAGAACGCCTCCGGATTCATGAGTTGGTACGATACTTATAGTCGGCGTAGCGGATTCTTGAACATGTATATTTCAGACTGCGCGTCTTTGTTTAGAATATAAGTAATGGATTTTTATCAATCATCGTCGTCGTCGTCATCTTCAT